>JBEOKH010000048.1:0-2978 GCA_040275625.1 Thauera sp.
CGGCGGCATCATCAAGCACGGCGCCAAGCTGCTCTACGCCTACGCCGAGTGCACCGTGCCCAAGGTCACCCTCATCACCCGCAAGGCCTACGGCGGCGCCTACGACGTGATGTCGTCCAAACACCTGCGCGGCGACGTCAACCTCGCCTGGCCGAGCGCCGAGATCGCCGTGATGGGCGCCAAGGGCGCCGTCGAGATCATCTTCCGCGAAGAAAAGGGCGACCCCGAGAAGCTCGCCCAGCGCGAAGCCGAATACAAGGACCGTTTCGCCAACCCCTTCGTCGCCGCCAGCCGCGGCTTCATCGACGACGTGGTCCTGCCGCACAACACCCGCAAGCGCATCTGCCGTTCGCTGGCCATGCTGCGCGACAAGCAACTGGACAACCCGTGGCGCAAGCACGGCAACATCCCGCTCTGATCCGCGCACGAGGAACCGACAAATGTTCAAGAAAATCCTGATCGCAAACCGCGGCGAGATCACCTGCCGCGTCATCAAGACCGCCCGCAAGATGGGCATCAAGACCGTCGCCGTGTACTCCGAGGCGGACAAGAGCGCGCTCCACGTCGAGCTCGCCGACGAAGCCGTCTGCATCGGCCCGGCGGCCTCCAAAGAGTCCTACCTGGTCATGGACAAGATCATCGCCGCCTGCAAGCAGACCGGCGCCGAAGCGGTCCACCCGGGCTACGGCTTCCTGTCCGAGAACGCCGAGTTCTCGCGCCGGCTGGAAGAAGAAGGCATCAAGTTCATCGGCCCGAAGCACTACTCGGTCGCCAGGATGGGCGACAAGATCGAGTCCAAGAAGCTCGCGATCGCCGCTGGGGTGAACACCATCCCCGGCTACAACGACGCCATCGCCGGCCCCGACGAGGCGGTCGAGATCGCGAAGAAGATCGGCTACCCGGTCATGATCAAGGCCTCCGCCGGCGGTGGCGGCAAGGGCCTGCGCGTCGCCTTCAACGACCAGGAAGCGCACGAAGGCTTCGCCTCCTGCGTCAACGAAGCGCGCAACGCCTTCGGCGACGACCGCGTCTTCATCGAGAAATACGTGCTCGAGCCGCGCCACATCGAGATCCAGGTCCTCGGCGACGGGCATGGCAACTACGTCTACCTCAACGAGCGTGACTGCTCCATCCAGCGCCGTCACCAGAAGGTCATCGAGGAGGCGCCCAGCCCCTTCGTCGACCCCGCAATGCGCAAGGCCATGGGCGAGCAGGCCGTGGCCCTGGCGCGCGCGGTGAACTACGAGTCTGCCGGCACGGTCGAGTTCGTGGTCAGCGGCGCGACCAAGGAGTTCTACTTCCTCGAGATGAACACTCGCCTGCAGGTCGAGCACCCGGTCACCGAGCTCATCACCGGGCTGGACCTCGTCGAGCAGATGATCCGCGTCGCCTACGGCGAGAAGCTGCCGCTCAGCCAGGCCGACGTCGGCATCAACGGCTGGTCGATGGAGTGCCGCATCAACGCCGAAGACCCGTTCCGCGGCTTCCTGCCTTCCACCGGCCGTCTCGTCAAGTTCCAGCCCCCGGCCGAAGGCAACGGCGTGCGCGTCGACACCGGCGTGTACGAAGGCGGCGAGATCTCGATGTACTACGACTCGATGATCGCCAAGCTCATCGTGCACGGCACCGACCGCCAGGACGCCATCGAGCGCATGCGCGACGCCCTCAACGGCTTCGTCATCCGCGGCATCGGCTCCAACATCCCCTTCCAGGCCGCGCTGCTGCAGCACCCGCGCTTCTGCTCCGGGCACTTCAACACCGGCTTCATCGCCGAGGAATACCCGAAGGGCTTCGACGCCTCCATGGTCCCGCACGACGACCCCGCGCTGCTCGCCGCCGTCGCCGCCTTCGCCCGCATGCGCTACATCGAGCGCGCCGTGCAGATCGAAGGCCAGCTCGCCGGCCACGGCCGCAAGGTCGCCCAGGAATGGGTCGTCGTCATGGGCGGCAAGCAGTACGCGATGAGCCTCGCCGCCATCGACGGCGGGCTCGCCATCACCCACGAAGGCCACACCTACAACATCGTCTCCGCGTGGAAGTTCGGCGAGCTGCTGTTCACCGGCACCGTCAACGGCGCCCCGCTGTGCCTGCAGATCGAGCGCCGCGGCCTGCGCTACCGCATCTCGCACTTCGGTCTGCAGGTCGAGCCCATGGTCATGACCGTGCGCGCCGCCCACCTGCTGTCGCTGATGCCCGCCAAGCTGCCGCCCGACCTTTCCAAGTTCCTGCTCTCGCCCATGCCCGGCCTCCTGCGTGAGGTCGCGGTGGTCGAAGGCCAGGACGTCAAGGCCGGCGAAAAGCTCGCCGTCATCGAAGCCATGAAGATGGAGAACGTGCTCAAGGCCGAGCAGGACGGCAAGGTCAAAAAAATCGTCGCCAAACCCGGCGCCAGCCTGTCGGTGGACGAAGTCATCGTCGAGTTCGAATGATCGCCACCCGGCAATAGTTTCGATCGATGGGAGGGAGACCCGGGTCCGCCCGGGTGCCTGTCGGCACAAGGCCTGCGCAAGCAGGCCTTTTTTTAGTGCGCCGCCCCACGCTCGCTCACCCCAAAATTTCGCGGCTCCCGCCGCTCCTACAAAAACCGGCGCGGTTCCCACAAAAACCCGCACGCCGCTCTGTACGCGCGGCGGCAGCCGCGAACCGCTGCCTGCGACGAAGGCCCTCGCCACCGCACGCTCGCCCACCCCAAATTTCGCGGCTTCTGCCGCTCCTACATAAACCGGCGCGGTTCCCACAAAAACCGCACGCCGCCCTGTAGGCGCGGCGGCAGCCGCGAACCGCTGCCTGCGACGAACACCCTCGCTACCGCACGCTCGCCCACCCCAGATTTCGCGGATTCTGCCGCTCCTACAATAACCGGCGCGGTTCCCACAAAAAACCGCACGCCGCCCTGTAGGCGCGGCGGCAGCCGCGAACCGCCGCCTGCGACGAAGGCCCTCGCCACCGCACGCTCGCCCACCCCAAATTTCGCGGCT
>JBEOKH010000049.1:0-2347 GCA_040275625.1 Thauera sp.
CGTCAGCCGCTGGGGGGCGAGCCGGCGCGACACGCCGCTGGTGCGCGCGTTCACCGCCGGGCTGGCGCCGGTCACCGTGGGCCTCGTGTTCGCCACCGGCTGGCTGCTCGCCCTGCCCTTCCTCGGCGACCCGACGCACCGCAACGGCGCGCTGGTGCTGATCGTGCTGACCGCGCTGGTGACGCTGAAGACGAAGCTGGCGCCGATCTGGATGATCGCGGTCGGCGCGGTGCTGGGCGCTGTCGGGCTGGCCTGAGCTAAGCTGCGCGGTAGGCCCCGATGACGATGCCGAAGCGGGCGATCTTGTCGTACAGGGTCTTGCGCGGCACCTGCAGGCGCTCGGCGGCGGCGCCCACGTCGCCGCCGCATTCGCGCAGCGCATTGTCGATCAGCACCTGTTCGAAGACGGCCACGCGCTGCGCCATGCCGGCCCTGGCACTGCCGTCGGTCTCCACCCCGGGACGCCACACGCCCAGCACGAAGCGGTCCGCGGCATGCTGCAGCTCGCGCACATTGCCCGGCCAGTCCTGCGCCATCAGCCACTCGAACAGCGCCGGCGTGCGTTCGGGCAGCGGACGGCGGAAGCGTTCCGCGGCCTGCAGGCAGAAGGCGTCGAACAGCAGCGGGATGTCTTCGCGGCGCGCGCGCAATGGCGGGAGCGGAATCGACACCACGTCGAGCCGCCAGTAGAGATCCGCGCGGAAGCGTCCGGCCGCCGCCTCGGCCTCGAGATCGAGCTTGGTGGCGGCCACCACCCGGCAATCGACCGGCAGCAGCCGGTTGGAGCCGAGGCGCTCGACCATGCGCTCCTGCAGCACCCTCAGGAGCTTGGCCTGCAAGGGCAAGGCCATGCCCTCGATCTCGTCGAGGAACAGGGTGCCGCCGTCGGCATGCTCGATCTTGCCGGCTCGGCTGCGGCTGGCGCCGGTGAAGGCGCCCGGCTCGACGCCGAACATCTCGCTCTCGAACACGCTCTCGGGCAGCGCCGCGCAATTGATCGCGACGAAGTTGCCGCTGCGCCGCCGCCCGCCCGCATGCAGCGCACGCGCCACGCACTCCTTGCCGGTCCCGGTCTCGCCCTCGATCAGCACATCGACGTCGGTGTCGGCGAGCTCGGCGATCAGGCGCCGCACTGCCGCCATCGCCGCGCTGTCCCCGATCAGGCCGTCGCCACCGTCTGCCCGCTCCAGGCGCGCACGCAGCGCGCGATTCTCCAGCACCAGGCGGCGCTTCTCGATCGCGCGCCCGACGACCTCGACCAGGTGCTCCGGCGCAAACGGCTTCTCGATGAAGTCGTAGGCGCCGGCGCGCATCGCCTCGACCGCCAGGGCCACGTCGCCATGGCCGGTGACGAGGATGACCGGCAGGTCGGGGTCGATCCCGCGCGCGCGGTGCAGCAGCCCGATGCCGTCGAGCCCGGGCAGGCGCACGTCGGTGACCAGCACCACCGGCCGGTCCGGGCCGAGCTCGGCGAGCACCGCCTCGGCACGATCGAAATCGCGCACCTCGATATCGGCGAGCGCGAAGGTCTGGCAGCCCGCGGCGCGGACCGCATCGTCGTCCTCGACGTAGAGGACGTGGATGGTGTCGTGGCTCATGTGTCGTGCGCCTGTTCGGAGACCGCCGGCCAGCACGCGCGCACGCGCGCGCCGCCACCGGGACGCTCGGCGATCTCCAGCCGTCCGCCGGAGGATTCGACGAGGTCGGCCACGATCGACAAGCCCAGCCCGAGCCCATGGCCGAGCGGCTTGGTGGAATAGAAGGGCTGCAGGATACGCTCGCGCAGCTCGGGCGGGATCCCGGGCCCGTCGTCGTCCACCTCGATACAGCGCTGCCCCGCCTGTTCGCAGGTGCGCAGCTCGATGCGGCCGCGGCCGCGACCGGCGAGCGCGTCGAGTGCATTGCCGACGAGGTTGGACAGCACCTGCTCGAGGGCCTCGGCCGGCAGGGGCAGATGGAGTCCCGCGTCGTCGAGGTGCAGCTCCACCCCGGCGCTGGCCAGGCGCTCGCGGAACCAGCCCGCCACTACCTGCATCGACTGCAGCGCGGGCGCCTGCCCGCCCGCGCCGCGGCGGCGCGAGGCGAAGACCTTGAGCTGGGCAGTGAGCCGCGCCATACGCTCGACCAGGCCGATGATCTGGCCGAGATTGTCCTTCAGCGGCTCCAGGCGGCCGCGTTCGAGGAAGGTCAGCGCGTTGCCGGCGAAGCTGCGCATCGCCGCCAGCGGCTGGTTGATCTCGTGGGCGACGCCGGCCGCCATCTGCCCGAGTGCGGCGAGGCGGTTGGCCTCGATCAGCGCCCGCTGGGCGCCGCGCAGCTTGTGCTCGGCGGCGACGCGCTCGGCGAC
>JBEOKH010000050.1:0-4045 GCA_040275625.1 Thauera sp.
ACCAGCAGCGAGGCCACCGGACCACGGCCCTTGTCCAGGCGCGCCTCGATGATCAGGCCCTTCGCGGGCGTGTCCTTGGGCGCGGTGAGCTCGAGCACCTCGGCCTGCAGCAGCACGGCCTCGAGCAGCTCGTCGATGCCGGTCCCCTTCTTGGCCGACACCGGCACGAACATGACTTCGCCGCCGTAGGCTTCGGGAATCACTGACTCGGCGACCAGCTCCTGGGTGACGCGCTCGGTGTTGGCGTCGGGCTTGTCGATCTTGTTGATCGCCACCACCAGCGGCACACCGGCCGCCCTGGCGTGGTGGATGGCCTCGCGCGTCTGCGGCATCACGCCGTCGTCGGCCGCGACCACCAGGATGACGATGTCAGTCGCCTTCGCACCGCGGGCACGCATCGCCGTGAAGGCCTCGTGGCCCGGGGTATCGAGGAAGGTGATCATGCCGCGCGAGGTTTGCACATGGTAGGCACCGATGTGCTGGGTGATGCCGCCGAATTCACCCGACGCAACCTTCGCGGTGCGGATGTAGTCGAGCAGCGAGGTCTTGCCGTGGTCGACGTGACCCATGACGGTGACCACCGGCGCGCGCGGCAGGACGTTGGCGTCCTTGTGCGCTTCGCTCTCCTCGAGGAAGGCATCGGGATCGTCGAGCTTGGCCGCCACCGCCAGGTGACCCATCTCCTCGACGATGATCATCGCGGTTTCCTGGTCAAGCACCTGGTTGATGGTGACCATCGTGCCCATCTTCATCAGGACCTTGATGACCTCGGTGGCCTTCACTGCCATCTTGTGGGCAAGATCGGCGACCGTGATCGTCTCGGGCACGTGCACCTCGCGCACGATCGGCTCGGTGGGCGCCTGGAAACTGGAGCGGTCCTCCTGTTGGCGACCATGACGGCCGCCGCCCTTGCCGGCACCACGCCAGTTGCTGCCGGCGGTCGCGCCGACCTCACCACGCGTCTTCATGCCGCCGCGGCGCTTGCTCGCGCCATCGGCCTCACGCGCGGGCGCCGGGGCGCCACGCTTGGCATCACGGACCGCGGGCTTGACCTCGGTCTTGGCCGGACGATGCAGCGTCCCGGTGGTGGGTTTGACGACCTTCGCAGGCTCTTCCTTCTTTTCCTGTTCGGCGCGCAGACGGGCTTCTTCCTCGGCCTTGCGCGCATCGGATGCGGCACGTGCGGCTGCGTCGCGCTCCTGGCGTGCGCGCAGATCGGCTGTCTGGCGTTCCTTGAGGGCACGCTGGCGCTCCTCGTCGCGCTTGCGCGCGGCGATTTCCTCGTCGCCGAGGATCTGCGACAAGGGCAGCGGCTTGCTGAGCACGGTGGTGACCTGCGGCGCGGGCGCCGCAGCAGCCTCCTGACGCCCGCCACGCTCGGGCCGACCGGAACGACCGGACTGGGCAGGCCTGCTCGCGCCCTGCACCGGCGCGGGCGCCGCAGCAGGCGGTAGAACAGGCGTTTCCGTGACGGCCGCGACGGGCGCGTCGACCTGCGCGGGCGCGGCCGGCTCGGACGCGGCCGGCGGCTCGGGGGTGGCGACAGCCTCGACCACCGGGGCTTCGGTCGCCAGGGCTTCGGGCGCCAGGGCTTCGGGCGCCGGGGCTTCGACCACCGCCACGGGGGCCTCGGCAACAGCAGCCACCGGCACGGACGCCGCGTCGGACAGCATGGCTTCGGCCTCGACCGCTGGCTCGGCCACATCGTCGCGCTTGACGAAGGTGCGCTTCTTGCGAACTTCGACCTGTACCGTGCGCGCACGACCCGTCGAGTCGGTGGCGCGGATCTCGGAGGTCTGCTTGCGGGTCAGGGTGATCTTGCCCTTGGGTTGGGTGTCGCCGTGCGAGCGCCGCAGGTATTCGAGCAGCCGCGCCTTGTCCTGTTCGGTGAGCAGGTCGGCCGAGCCGGATTTTTCGACACCGGCGCGCTTCAACTGCTCGAGCAGCACCGCGGCCGGCATTTTCAGTTCGCCGGCAAACTGGGTCACGCTCATCTGTTCCATTACAGCCCTCCCATCATTCTTCGAACCAATGGGCGCGGGCAACGGAAATCAGCGCCTTGGCCCTTTCTTCTTCGATCCCGGCCATTTCGACCAGCTCATCGACCGCGAGGTCGGCCAGGTCGTCACGGGTACGAATGCCCTGCTGGGCCAGTGTCGCGGCAAGCGACTTTTCCATGCCGTCCAGCCCGAGCAGGTCGTCCGAGACCTTGTCGAGTTGCTCCTCGGTGACGATCGCCTCGGTCAGCAGCACGTTCCGCGCACGATTGCGC
Organism: Thauera sp.; assembly: GCA_040275625.1. Classification (GTDB taxonomy): domain Bacteria; phylum Pseudomonadota; class Gammaproteobacteria; order Burkholderiales; family Rhodocyclaceae; genus Thauera. The sequence goes on from JBEOKH010000050.1 coordinate 2,273, forward strand.
AGCTCGTTGACCGTGTCCTCGTCGAAGGCTTCGATCTCCAGCATCTCGGTCAGCGGCACATAGGCGACTTCTTCGAGTGAGGAGAAGCCCTCGTCGATGAGGATGTCGGCGAGTTCTTCGTCCACATCCAGCTTTTCCATGAACAGCGCACGCAGCCCTTGCTGCTCCTGGGCGGTCTTCTCGGCCGACTCCTGCTCGCTCATCAGGTTGATCGTCCACCCGGTGAGCTCGGAGGCGAGCTTGACGTTCTGGCCGCTGCGGCCGATGGCGATCGCGAGGTTGTTCTCGTCGACCACCACATCCATGGCATGCGACTCCTCGTCCACGACGATGGAGACCACCTCGGCCGGCTGCAGCGCGGCGACGACGAACTGGGCGGGGTCAGCAGACCAGACGATGATGTCGATCTGCTCGCCACCGATCTCGTTGCGCACTGCGGTGACACGTGACCCACGCAGACCGACGCAGGTGCCGATCGGGTCGATGCGCTGATCGTTGGACTTGACCGCAATCTTGGCACGCAGCCCGGGGTCGCGGGCGCAGGCCTTGAGCTCAAGCAGGCCATCCTCGATCTCGGGGACTTCGAGCTCGAACAGCTTCATGAGGAATTCGGGGGCGGTACGCGAGAGGACGAGCTGCGGGCCACGCGCGCCGCGGTCGATGCGCAGCAGGAAGGCCTTGACGCGGTCGCCGACGCGCAGGTTCTCGCGCGGAATCTGCTGATCGCGCGGCAGCACCGCTTCCATGCGGCCGACCTCGATGATCGCGCTGCCGCGCTCCATGCGCTTGATGGAGCCGGAGACGAGGAATTCCTTGCGATCGAGGAAGTCGTTGAGGACCTGCTCGCGCTCGGCGTCGCGGATCTTCTGCAGGATCACCTGCTTGGCCGCCTGGGCGCCGATGCGGCCAAAGTCGATCGGCTCGAGTTCTTCTTCGATGTAATCACCGATCTGCACGTCGGCGCGCAGATCACGGGCGTCGATGATGCCCATCTCGGCCTCGTCGTTGGTGACCTCTTCGTCGAGCATCACCAGCCAGCGCCGCTTCGAGGTGTAGTCACCGGAGTCGCGATCGATCGAAACCACCACGTCGGCGTCATCGTGGATGCGCTTCTTGGTCGCCGAGGCCAAGGCGGTTTCGAGCGCGGAAAAAACGATGTCCCTGGCGACGTTCTTCTCGCGCGCCAACGCATCGACAAGCAGCAGAATTTCGCGGCTCATTTCAGTAAAACCTCCACATCCACAGTCTCAAAATTGGGGCACCACGCGTGCCTTCTCGATGTCTTCGAAGGGCAGCAGCACTTCGCCCTTCTCGGTGCGCAGCGCCACCGCGCCGTCCTGCACCCGTTCGATCACGCCCACGAAATTGCGTTGATTGCCGATTGGCAGCGTCAGGCGAACCTGCGCATGTTCCCCGGCAAAACGTTCGAAATCGGCCAGCTTTTTCAGCGGGCGATCGAGGCCGGGCGAGGACACCTCGAGCCGGTCATAATCGATGTTCTCGACCTCGAACACGCGCTGCAACTGGTTGCTGACGGTGGCGCAGTCATCGACCGTGATGCCGCGCTCGATATCGAGAAAGACGCGCAGCAACCGGCCCTTGGGCGAGAACTCGACATCGACGAGTTCGTACCCCAGCCCGCTCACAACCTGCTCGATCAACTGCTCGACATCCGCTCGCATCTCGCCGCCCCGCCACTTTCCGGCGCCGCCGCGGGCGCCACAAATAAAAAATGGGCGAAACGCCCATCAAACAATTGTTCCTGCACGAAAA
>JBEOKH010000051.1:0-2880 GCA_040275625.1 Thauera sp.
CGTCGGCGCGGCGGTATTCCGTCGGCGCGGCGGTATTCCGTCGGCGCGGCGGTTTCCCGTTGCCGCGGCGGTTTCCTGTAGGAGCGGCGGAAGCCGCGAGCCTTTGCCTTGCCTTGAACCACAACAACGAGCGCCTTGAAGCGCGGCATTCGTGGCATGTGCCGGCTCCGTCCGATTCCGTGCAGCGCACGCGGTGCTATCCTTTTTCGCGTTGCGATCACCGCTGCAGGAGCCTGCACCATGAACGTGCCCAAGCGCCACGACCCTCACGACCTCAAGGAACGGCCCGGCGTCTACGACACCGGCACCGGCGCGATCAAGACTGTCGAAGCCAACCGCTGCATTCCCGGCGTCGAGCGCGTCATCATCCGCAGCTACTGCGGACGCATCCAGGACAACCGGATCTTCTTCCGCCTGAGCAGCGACCGTAGCCGCGAGTTCGCCACCCTCGCCGATGCCCTGGCTGCCCGCAAGGTACACCTGACCTGAGCACGTCCACCGGGCGCCTTCCGAACGCGAAGTGGCCGCCTGCCTCGCCGAGCACGCTGCATCCTCCTGGCGCCTTTTCGCTGCGCCTCAGCGCGTGCGCACCCAGTCCGCGACGAAGCGTCGCGCGTCCGGCAGCCAGGCGCGAAAATCCTCCTCGAAACCTGCGGCCGCGGCGACGAACTCCATCTCGGCGCCACCCAGCGGATTGGGCTGGCGTGCGCGCCGGCCCATGCGCGCGAGCACGTCGGCGATGCCCTCGAGCCCGGCATACGACTGCAGCCAGTCCTCGGCCGCCATGAGATCGAGCGCGTGGTGCGCGGATACGGGCAGCGCAGCACGACGCACGGCGATCTGCCGATAGACGCCCGCGCAGTAATGGCCAAGCGCGTCGTCGCGAAACTGCGCCCAGTCGCGCGCCAGCAGGTGATCCCAGAAGATGTCGACCAGCACCCCGGCGTAGCGCCGGCGTGCCGGCGACACCCGCGCTCGACTGGCGCGGAAGGCCGGATGGGTCTCGGCGAAGGTATCGATCGCGCGATGCAGCGCCACCCCGCGCGCGAGGTCCTCGGGCAGCCCCGCCGGCAGCGTGCCCTTGATCCAGTCGCCGACCACCCCGCCGACGACCAGCGCCGGCGCCTCCCCGGCAAGATGGGCGTGGGCGAGGAAGTTCATGCGCCCTGCCCGGCCGCGCGGCGCTGGCGCAGCGCCAGCCACACCAGCGCCGCGCCGGTCACGCCCACCGGCAGCAGCGAGCCGACATTGAGCAGCGTCCAGCCCTGGGTCGTCACCAGCGCGCCCGAGGCGAACGAGGTCAGCGCCATCACCGCGAACACCGCGAAGTTGATCGCCGCCTGCGCCTTGTCCTTTTCCTCGGGGCAATAGGCCTGCATCGCTAGCGTGGTGGCGCCGGTGAACAGGAAGTTCCAGCCCACGCCGAGGAGGAAGAGCCCGATCAGGAACTGGTGCAGGTCCTGCCCCGACAGCGCGACCGCGATGCAGGCGAGGTTGAGCACCACGCCCACGCCCATGACCTGCAGCACGCCGAAGCGCTTGATCAGGTGTCCGGTGAAGAAACCGGGCGCGAACATGCCGATCACGTGCCACTCCAGCACCAGCGCCGCATCCGAAAACGGCATGCCGCACACGTCCATCGCCAGCGGGGTTGCTGCCATCAGCAGGTTCATGACCCCGTAGCCCATCGCCGCACCCAGCGCGGCCACGATGAAAATCGGCTGGCGCACGATCTCGCCCAGCGGTCGCCCGCCCGCGGCGCCCGCCGCCTTCACCGGCTCGGCCGGGAAGCGGATGCCGGCCATCACCGCCATCGACACCATGGCAACGATCGCCAGCGCGAGATACGAGGCGAGGAAGGGTGTGCCCAGCGCCTCGCGCGTGTGGTTGGCCAGGTTCGGGCCGATCACCGCACCGATCAGGCCGCCTGCCAGCACCAGCGACACCGCCTTCTCGCGGAAATGCGCCGGCGCCAGCTCACCGGCGGCGAAGCGGTAGAGCTGACCGTTGGCGCTGTAGTAGCCGGCGATCACCGTGCCCGCGACCAGCAGCCAGAAGCTGCCGATCGACACCGCGAACGCGCACAGCAGCGCGGTCAGCAGCGCCACCAGCAGGCCGAGCTGGAAGGACACCTGCCGCCCCCAGCGCTGCTGGGTGCGCGCGACCAGCCCGGTCGACAGTGCCCCGCCCACCACGTAGCCCATCACCGGCAGCGTCGCCATCCAGCCCAGCGGGGCCAGGCTGAAGCCCACCAGGCCGTTGATGGCGATGAACACCACGTTGTTGGTCAGGAACAGGCCCTGCGCGATCGCGAGCAGCCAGAGATTCTTCTTCATCGTTGAATGCTTATGTACACGAGAGGCTGAACTCTACTCGTTCTGTCCGAGCCACGCCTCCGCAAGCGCGCAAGCCAAGCGGTGGCTCGGCGCGGAGGCGGCCGTGGCGTTGCCAGTCGGCGCCATGCAGATCCGTCCGCGATGATCGCGACTTGCATCGCACCTACACGGGAGCCCTCGCGCATCTCGTGCATGCGGCGGCTGCGATTTTCGTGGGAGCGACGCAAGTCGCGATCGGCCGCCCCCCGCGCCCGGGTCGAAGCCGACGGCCAGGGCGGTTTCGACAAGATCGCGCACGATCGCGCCCTCGGGGGCCAGCGTGGCGTGCCCCGGCCTGCAGGGCGACAGCTCGACGACTTGGGCGCAGACCGCGCCTCAACGCGCGGGAACGTCTCCTCCAGGCGCGGCGCCGCCGCCAGGTCCCATGCCCGCTCCGGATCCCATGCCCGCTCCGGATCCCATGCGTCCTCCCGGACCCATCCCCCCTCCGAGCCCCATACCCGCTCCGGGTCCCCGTCCTCCGCCCGGCCCCATGCCACCGCCC
>JBEOKH010000052.1:0-1843 GCA_040275625.1 Thauera sp.
GCGGGCAGGCGCGCGGGCCAGTTCGCCGCCCTGCCGTCGCCGATCACCACCACCTCGAAGCGCTGACCGGGCACGACATTGAGCGTGGGGGCCGCCAGCAGCCAGTCGGCGGCGACCGCCGCAGGGGTGGTCAGAAGGAGCGCACCGGCAAGCAGCAGCGGGCGCAGGGGGGACGATCCAGGATTCTTCATCGGGCACTTCAGGTACGCACGAAACAAAGCGGGGCAGCCCCTCGCAGGACTGCCCCCGAAAACTGCACCGCTGCCGTGACAGCGGACGACAGCGGTGACGACAGCGCAGAGGCGGCGCGAAACCCGTGCCGCCCGGCCGCATCACAGGCCGGCGTTGCGTGTCTCCTTGGCGTCCACCACCGCGAGCGCGGTCATGTTCACCAAGCGGCGCACGGTGGCCGACGGGGTGACGATGTGCACCGGCTTGGCCGCGCCGAGCAGGATCGGCCCCACCGACACGCCGTCGCCGTTGGCCATCTTCATCAGATTGAAGGAGATGTTGGCGGCGTCGAGGTTGGGCATCACCAGCAGGTTGGCCTCGCCCTTGAGGCGCGAGTCCGGATGCAGCTTGTCGCGCATCTCCACCGAGAGCGCCGCGTCACCGTGCATCTCGCCGTCGACGTTGAGGTCGGGCGAGGTCGCGTGCAGGATCTCGCAGGCCTTGCGCATCTTGCGCGCCGAAGCCGAATTCGAGCTGCCAAAGTTCGAGTGCGACAGCAAGGCAACGTTCGGCTCGATACCGAAGCGGCGCAGCTCGTCGGCCGCCATGCGGGCGATCTCGGCGACTTCCTCGGCGCTCGGGTTCTCGTTCACATAGGTGTCGGTTACCGCCAGCATGCGCTTGGTGAGCAGCAGCAGGTTCATCGCCGCGAACTGCTTGGCGCCCGGCGCGAGGCCGATCACGTCGGCGACCTGCTTGAGGTGGTAGTCGTAGGAGCCGAATGTGCCACACACCATCGCATCGGCGTCGCCGCGGCGCAGCAGCATGATGCCGATCAGCGTGGTGTCACGACGCATCTTGGCCTTGGCAAGATCGGGCGTCACGCCGTCACGGCTCATCAGCCTGTAGTACTCGTTCCACAGCTCACGGTAGCGCGGATCGGACTCCGGATTGACGATCTCGAAGTCGCGCTCGGGCTTGAGGTTGAGCCCGATCTTCTTGATCCGCATCTCGATGACCTCGGGGCGGCCGATCAGGATCGGACGCGCCAGGCCTTCATCGAGCACCACGCGCACCGCGTGCAGCACGCGCTCGTCCTCGCCTTCGGCGTAGATCACGCGCTTCTGCTCCATCGGCACCGCCTTGGCGGCCGAGAACACCGGCTTCATGACGATGCCCGACTGATAGACGAAGCCGTTCAGGCTGGTGACGTAGGCGTCGAAATCGGCGATCGGCTTGGTCGCCACGCCCGAATCCATCGCCGCCTTCGCCACCGCGGGCGCGATCTTGACGATCAGGCGCGGATCGAAGGGCTTGGGGATGATGTACTCGGGGCCGAAGCTCAGCTCCTGGCCGCCGTAGGCGCTGGCGACGATATCGCTCGCCTCGGCCTCGGCCAGCTCGGCGATCGCCTTCACGCAGGCGAGCTTCATCTCCTCATTGATCGTGGTCGCGCCCACATCCAGCGCACCGCGGAAGATGAACGGGAAGCACAGCACGTTGTTGACCTGGTTCGGGAAGTCCGAACGGCCGGTGGCGATGATGCAGTCCGGGCGCACGGCCTTGGCGTCGGCCGGCAGGATCTCGGGGTTAGGGTTGGCGAGCGCGAAGATCAGCGGCTTGTCAGCCATCTTCGCCACCATCTCGGGCTTGAGCACGCCCGCGGTCGACA
>JBEOKH010000053.1:0-2494 GCA_040275625.1 Thauera sp.
GGCAATCAGCGGCTGCGTCATCTGCTTGAGGTTGAACTGCAGGCAGCGCGACAGCACCGTGACCGGAATCTTCTGCGGATCGGTGGTGGCGAGGATGAATTTGACGTGCTCCGGCGGCTCCTCAAGCGTCTTCAGCATCGCATTGAAGGCGTGCCCGGTCAGCATGTGCACTTCGTCGATCATGAAGACCTTGAAGCGCCCCTGCACCGGCGCATACACAGCCTGCTCGAGCAGCGCCGCCATGTCCTCGACGCCGCGGTTGGACGCCGCGTCCATCTCGACGTAGTCGGGAAAGCGGTCGGCGTCGATCGCGCGACAGGCGTCGCACGCGCCACAGGGCTCGGGCGTGATGCCGCTCTCGCAGTTGAGCGCCTTGGCGAGGATGCGGCTGATCGTGGTCTTGCCCACGCCGCGGGTGCCGGTGAACAGCCAGGCGTGATGCAGCCGCCCGGTGGCGAGGGCATGCGTCAGCGCACGCACGACGTGCTCCTGACCGACCAGCGTTCCGAAAGACTTCGGCCGCCACTTGCGTGCGAGGACCTGATAGCTCATGGCGGCCAATTCTAGCAGAGCGGATTGAACACGCCTCCGGCCTCGCTCACAATGCGTTGGCAAACACGGCGCCCGACAAAGGGTGCCCCTGAGCGACCGGCGTCCGTCAGCGCCGGCCGCACGACGCGACCCGACCACAACGAGCCCCCACCCATGAGCACACCGCCCACCCCTGACCCCGACGAGATCCGCCACGCCTTGCGCCAGGTGATGGATCCCGAAGTGGGCATGAACATCGTCGATCTGGGGCTGATCTACCGCATCGACTGCGAGCCCGGCAAGCTCTACATCGAGATGACGATGACCTCGCCCGCCTGCCCGCTCGCCGACCTGATCCTCGACAACATCGACGCGGCGCTCGACCCGCTGCTGCCACCGGAGGTCGACATCCGCGTCGAGCTCGTCTGGGATCCGCCTTGGACGCCGGCGATGATGGCCGGCGAAGCGCGCGACCACTTCGGCTGGAACCGGTGAGCACGCTGCCGCCCCTGGCGCGGGTTCCGCTGCTGGTGCTCGGTCTCGCATCGCTGGTGACCGGGGTGTTCGCCGGCCTCGCCCGCCTCGGTGTGGACGTGCCCGTCTTCGCCGCCGCGCACGCAGGCAGCCACGCGGCGCTGATGATCGGCGCCTTTTTCGGCACCGTGATCTGCCTCGAGCGCGCGGTGGCGCTTGGCGGATTGTGGCCCTTCCTCGGCCCGGCCGCTGCCGGCAGCGGCGGCGTGCTGATGCTGGCCGGCGCCCCGCTCGCCGCCAGCCAGGCGCTGCTGGTGCTCGCCGCGGCGGTGCTGCTCGCCGGCGGCGTGGTCGTGGTGCGCCGCCAGGTGGCGCTCTTCACCGTCATGCTGACGGTGGGCGCGGCGTGCTGGCTGCTCGGCAACCTGGCCTGGATCGCCACCGGCACCGTGCATGCCGCAGTGCCGTCATGGCTCGCCTCCCTGGTGCTGACGATCGCCGGCGAGCGCCTCGAACTCACCCGCTTCCTGCCCGCGCGGCCGGCCGCGGCGCCGAGCTTCGTCGCCGTCAGTGCGCTGATCCTCGCCGGCGCCGCGCTCGCCCAGGTGCGCGAAGACCTTGGCCATGAGCTCTTCACTGCCGGCCTGCTCGCCATGGCCGGCTGGCTGCTCATCTTCGACATCGCCCGCCACAACGCCGGCCAGCAGGGACTGACCCGCTTCATCGCGATCTGCCTGCTGTCGGGCTACCTGTGGCTGGCCGTCGGCGCGCTCGCCGGGTTCGGCGGCGGGCTCGCCCCCGGCCACGCCCTGCACGACACCGCGATGCATGCGGTGACGCTCGGCTTCGTGTTCGCGATGGTGTTCGGCCACGCCGCGATCATCTTCCCTGCGGTGCTCAAGGTGAAGATTCCCTACCACCCTGCGTTCTACGTTCCGCTCGCGCTGCTGCACGCCTCGCTCGCCCTGCGCGTGGCGGGCGGGCTTGCCGAGCTTCCGGCACTGCGCGCCTGGGGTGGCATTGCGAATGCACTGACGCTGGCGATCTTCATCGCCACCATGGTCGTCAGCGTGATCCGCGGCGGGCGGCCGCAGGCGCGCCGGCGGCGCATGGGCTGAGCCGGGGGCGACCGGCGCGGCCGATTACATTTCTGTAAGCATGATCCGGCGTCCGCGCCCAGCGTCAGAATCCCGCAACGGGAGCCCGGTCAGTCGCCGCGGCGCACACGCGCCGCATGCCGCTCCCGGCCAGAAGCACCGGGACCGGCCGCGCCCGACAGGCGTCCGGTCGCTTGTAAGAACGCTTGGGAAGAATTCGCCGTGAACCAGATGCGCCCCAACCTGCTCGCCCGTAGCCTCGCTGCCATCGCAGTGGCCGTCACCATCGCGCTGTCCGCACCGGCCCTCGCCGGCGCCGACGACGTCGTCATGCACAAGGACCCGAACTGCGGCTGCTGCGGCAAATGGGCCGAACACATGCGTGCGGCCGG
>JBEOKH010000054.1:0-5760 GCA_040275625.1 Thauera sp.
TCCGACGCCACGAGCGGGGGCTATGCAGGAGCGCCGGCAGGCGCGAACGAGCGGTGCGGAGCCGCGAGCTATTTCACGCTCGCTGCGGGCGTTTGGCTGCCAGAATGAGCCATGTCCATCACGCCCGATCCGGGCAGGCGAGATCCTCATGGAAACGACCCGTACCAAGCTGCGCGGCGTGAACCTCGGCAGCTGGCTGTTGCTCGAAAAATGGATGGTGCCCAGCCTGTTCGAAGGCCTGGAGGCGACCGACGAGACCACCTGGTGCGCCGAGCTCGGCCCCGCGGCGGGCGAGCGCCTGCGCCGGCACTGGAACAGCTTCATCACCCGCGAGGACTTCGCCTGGATCGCCGGGCACGGCCTCAACGCGGTGCGCATCCCGATCGGGCACTGGATCTTCGGCCCCGACTACCCCTACCACCCCAAGTACGGCGCCCACCGCCACCCCTTCGTGACCGGCGGCATAGAGGTGCTCGACCGCGCGCTCGACTGGGCGCGGGAGTTCGGCCTCGCGGTGATCATCGACCTGCACGCCGCGCCCGGTTGCCAGAACGGCTTCGACAACGGCGGCATCAAGGACGTGGTGGAGTGGCACACGAAGAAGGAATACCTCGAGCACTCGCTCGCCGTGCTCGAGCGCCTGGCCGAGCGCTACCGCGCGCATCCGGCGCTGCACGGCATCGAGCTGCTCAACGAGCCGCGCTGGGACGTGCCCACCGACTACCTCAAGGCCTACTACCTCGAGGCCTACGCCCGCATCCGCAAGCACTGCGCGCCGGAAAAGGTGGCGGTGGTGTTCCATGACGGCTTTCGCAACTTCCGCGAATACCTCGGCTTCATGCAGGCGCCGGCCTTCCGCAACGTGGTGTTCGACTATCACCGCTACCAGTGCTTCGAGCGCGGCGACATCGACATGGACATCCACGGCCACATCCGCAAGGCGGCGGTGGACTGGCGCGAGGAGGCCGACGCGATCAACGCCGAAGTCGGCCTGCCGGCGATCTGCGGTGAGTGGAGCCTGGGGCTGGACCTGAAGGTGGTGTCGCTGTGGGCCGAGGGGCCGTTCAACCACGCCCTCGAGCACATGGACGAGTTCCAGCAGAACGTCGCCAGCCGCGCTTACGGCGACAGCCAGCTGATGAGCTTCGAGCGCCTGGCGGGCTGGTTCTTCTGGAGCTACAAGACCGAGACCACGCCGGCGTGGTGCCTGCGCGAGTGCGTGGCGCGCGGCTGGCTGCCCTCACGCTTCGGGTGACGCCGCAGCGGCCGGCTGCGTCTCGTGCGTGGCCGGCAGATGGGCGCGCTGCAGCATCAGCCGGCGGTCGAAGAAGTGGTTCTGGCGCGCACGCCGGCTGATCACCAGCAGCGTGGAGCTTGGCAGTTCGTGGTGGAGCAGTTCCATCGTGTCGACCTCCTCCTTGGGTGCGAGCGCGTCGGTCGCCTCCTCGATGAAGATCCACGCGGGCTGGTGCAGGAACACGCGTGCCAGCCCGAGGCGTTGCTGCATGCGCAGGGGCAGCTCGCGCCCCCAGTCATCGTGTGCGTCCAGGCGTGGCGCCAGCCAGGCGATGCCGGCGCACTCCAGTGCGCGGTGCAGGGTGGCGTCGGAGTGGCGGTCGGCGTCCTGCGGATAGCTCAGCACCATGCGCAGGCTGCCGGCGGGCAGGAAGGGTTGGCGCGGCACGAACATTAGGTCGCGCCCGGCCGGCAGGCGGATCTCGCCGCGTCCCCAGGGCCATAGCCCGGCGGCGGCCTTGAACAGGGTCACGGTGACCGCGGGGTCGCCGCAGATCAGGATGCGTTCGCCACGCCGCACGCGCAGGTCGAAATCGTCGAGCAGGACCTCGCCGGAGGGCGTCTGCAAGCGCAGCTTGCGCACCTCGAGCTCGGGGTGCGGCGATGCGCAGACCGCGATCTGCTTTGCACCGCGGCTGCGCGCTTCCTCGCGTTCGAGCGCGAGCATGTCCTCGTACAGGCTGGCGACGCGGTCGACCGAGGCACGGCAGCGCGCCAGCTCACCGAGGTTGTCGATCGGCCACGACAGCGCCGTGGTCAGGCGCTGAAAGGCCTGCGCGGCCTGCATCAGCACGCCGAGCGTCATCGCCCCGGCGATGTACTGCGGCGCGGCGATCAGGATCGGGAACACCGGCAGCAGGGTGCCGTAGCCGGTCGAGAAGGACACGATGCCCAGGTAGGCCAGGGTCTGCCGGTTCCAGCCGCGGCCGACGTCGTCGAACAGGCGCGCGGCCTCGCGGCGCTCGTGCGGTTCGCCGTGCATCAGCGCGATCGGCTCGGCGTGCTCGCGCGCGCGCGCCAGACCGAAGCGCAGGTTCGCCTCCACGGTCTGCAGGCGGTTGGTGGCGCGGATTAGCGGACGCCCGAGCATGAGCCCGAGCACCGCGCCGGCGCCGGCATAGACGAAGGCGGCCAGCACCATGAAGCCCGGCACCGCGATCGAGGTCCCTGGCAAGAGTGCCGTGCCCGACACGCTGAGCAGGATGTCGATGAAGCTGCCCAGGATCAGCAGCGCGAACAGCAGCGAATGCGCGAGCGCCACCGCGACCTCGGTGGCGATGCGGATGTCCTCGGCGATGCGGCCGTCGGGGTTGTCGTGTTCGCCGCGGGTGAACTGCAGCTTGTAAAGGTGGCCGTGGGCGAGCCAGTGCTCGAGCAGCAGCTCGGTGAGCCAGCGCCGCCAGTCGAGCTGGATGCGGCGCTTGACGTGCAGGTGGAGTGCGGTCACCCCCATGGTGAGCGCGAAGATCAGCACGAAGATCGCGATCAGTTGCACCAGCTCGTCGAGCGCCCGCGCCTCGAGCGCGTCGAAGAGGTCGCGGTGCCAGTAGCTGATCCAGATCGCCAGCCCGACCTGGGCCATGGTCAGCAGCAGCATCGCCAGCACCGTCGCGCGCACCGCCCACTTGTGGTCGCAGTTCCAGTACGCCCCCGCCAGCAGCAGGAAGCGCCGCCCGCCGGTGCAGTGCGGTGCACTGCCGGGCGGACGCTTCGGAACGGTGGGGTGCGGGGTGGCGGACATGGGTGAATCATGCCGGGTTAGCGGCGAATCGTCCGTGCAACAAGACGCGATCCGATGAATTGCGGTGAGGGACGCGCGGCTTCCCCTGGCCTCGATAGTTCATTGAAGCGTGCATTTTTTACTTCTTGGAGGGGGTTGTTTTTCGACATGCTCAGGGTGCATTCATGCATGCAGACGCATGCGTACGGTTCCGATGTAGCGGCGGGGAGGCCGACATGACCGACTTTACGATCACCAACAAGGGCAATGGCACGCTCCTGGGGACGGCGGGCGAGGATCGCCTGAGCTTCACCTACGACACGACCACCAATGACGTCTGGCTCACCAGCCTGTCGCCCGCCGCAGTGGGCGCAAGCGCGCCAGTCGCCGGCGGCTACAGCGGCCTGTTCGATGGCATGGGCAGCAACGATGCCTGGTTCAGCGGCATCGAGCACTTCACCTTCACCGATCTGAGCGGCGGCAACGACGACATCCGGGCCGGTGACGGTGACGATGTGCTCAACGGCGGTGCCGGAAACGACAAGCTGGCGGGCTGGGGCGGCGTTAACCGGATCGATGGCGGATCCGGCACGGACTTCGCCCAGCTCGCGATGGGCTGGACCAGTGCTGCGCTGTACATCGATGTCAACGGGACTTCGACCTTCCTCGGCAATGGGCTGCTGACCAACGTCGAAGGCGTCGACCTGACGACCGGTTCGGGCAACGACACGGTCATCGGCCATCAAGGCAGCGGCATGAGAGACGTCGTCAGGACCGGCGGCGGCAACGACAGCATCACCCTGGCGATGGGCGGCAGCGATACCGTCGATGGTGGTGCCGGCAGTGACCTGCTGGCGCTGACCTACAGCGTGGAGACCAACGACGTCTGGCTGACCAACCTCGCCGTGGACACCGTCAGCGGCGGCTACAAGGGCCTGTTCGACGGCTACGGCAGCAACGACGTCTGGTTCAGCGGCATCGAGCGCTTCTCCTTCACCGACGCGAGCGGCGGCAACGACAACATCAGGACCGGCGACGGCGCCGATACGCTCAACGGTGGCGCGGGCGACGACAGGCTGGATGGCAAGGGTGGCGCTGACGTCATCGACGGCGGCCTCGGCAAGGACCACTGGGGCGGTCATTTCGCCACCGCGGGTTCGGCGTTCAAGATCGACCTCAACGGCGTCTCGACTTTGCTGACCAGCGGTTCGGTGAAGAACATCGAGGCCATGGCGCTGACGACCGGTTCCGGCAACGACACGATCACCGGTCACCAGAGCTCGGCGATGGCCGACAGCGTCAAGAGCGGGGCGGGCAGTGACAGCATCCGCCTGTGGATGGGCGGCAGCGACACGGTGGACGGGGGCGCCGGCAGCGATGTGCTGACCGTCACCTACAATGTCGTGAGCAACGGGGTCTGGCTGACCAACCTCGCCGCGGACACCGTCAGCGGCGGCTACAAGGGCCTGTTCGACGGCTACGGCAGCAACGACGTCTGGTTCAGCGGCATCGAGCGCTTCTCCTTCACCGACGCGAGCGGCGGTAACGACAACATCAGGACCGGCGACGGCGCCGATACGCTCAATGGCGGTGCGGGCAATGACGCGCTCAACGGCGGCGGTGGCAACGATGTGCTGAACGGTGGCGCGGGGGCCGACACGATGCTTGGCGGTGCCGGCGACGACACCTACCACGTCGACGACATTGGCGACCGCGTCTACGAGACGACGACGATCGGGGGTGTCACCAATGCGGGGGGTGTCGATACCGTCCTCGCCTACCTGTCGTCCTGCACGCTCGGCGACTTCGTCGAGAACGGCCGCATCATGAGCACCGGGACGGCCAGTCTGTCCGGCAACAGCCTCGGCAACCTGATCCACGCGGGCAAGGGCAGCAACGTGCTCGTCGGCGGCAGCGGCACCGACACGCTGTCGTATGCCTACGGCGCCAACGGCACCACCGGGGTCAAGGTCAGCCTCGCCAGCACGACGGCGCAGGCCACCGGTGGCTCGGGCTCAGACCGGATCTCCGGCTTCGAGCGCCTGACCGGATCGGCCAACAGCGACAGCCTGACCGGCAGCAGCGGGGCGAACATCATCAAGGGCGGCGGCGGCAACGACACCGTGACCGGTGGCGGTGGCAGCGACTCCCTTTATGGCGACGCGGGTAACGACCTGCTGCGCGGCGGGGCGGGCAACGACGTCCTTTATGGTGGAGCGGGGCGTGATCTTTTTCGTTTCGACGCGGCGCTCAGCACCGCCACGGTCAGGAACGTCGACAAGATCATGGACTTCAGCGTCGTCGACGACACGATCCAGCTCGAGAACGCGTTCTTCACGAAGTTCGGCACGACCACCACGGGCACCATCGCGTCCGGCAATTTCAGGGCCAATACCGCGGGCCGTGCGGCCGACGCCAACGACTACATCGTCTACGAGACCGACACCGGCAAGCTGTTCTACGACGCCGACGGTAGCGCTGCGGGGGCTGCAGTCGAGGTCGCGGTGATCGGCACCAATCTGGCACTGACGTACGCGGACTTCGTCCTCGTCTGAGCGCGGCCCGCGCGGGGCCCGATGAACCGGGGTGCGGGTGGGCTGCCAGCACCCCGTTTTCGCCCTTGCTGTCTTCGACGCTGGGCAACGCACAGCAGGTGCAACCCAGCCCGGCCCGGCGCAGGGGTGGGCGGGCGCGCCGGAATGTCCGCAAAGGCGCGCCTATTGCGCCGCGCCGGCGGCGTTCGT
>JBEOKH010000055.1:0-4695 GCA_040275625.1 Thauera sp.
CGACGCAGACGCCATCGACCCCGACTACATCCACCAGCTGCGCGTCTCGCAGCGGCGCCTGCGCGCGCTCCTCAAGCTGTTTGCACCGGCGCTGCCGGCCGACTTCGCCGGCCCCTGGAACGCACGCCTGCGTGACAACGCCAACCGCTTCGGCGATGCCCGCGACCTCGACGTCTTCCATGCCGAGCTGCTCGACCCGGTGATCGCGGAAGAACTCGCCGACGCCGACGCCATGGCTGCCCTGCTCGACACCGCGCGCGCTGCGCGCGAAGCCGCGCGCAGCCATGCCGGAGACAACCTTGACATGGCCACCCAGGGCCGCCTGCTGCTCGAGTTCACCGCGGCGCTGCACCGCCTGCGCGCCGACAGCCTCGCCGAGGCCGCAGACCTGCGCAGCTTCGCGCGCCTGCGCCTCACCCGGCTGCGCAAGCGCGCCCGCCGCGGCGCGAGCGCAGCCGCGAGCCTCGAGCCCGTTCGCCTGCATGCGCTGCGCATCGACTTCAAGCTGCTGCGCTACGGTGTCGAATTCTTCGCCCCTCTGTTCGGTGCGAAGGGCATCGCGCGTTACCTCGACGGCCTGGTGCGCGCACAGACCACGCTCGGTTTCCTGCAGGATGTCGACATCGCTCAGCAGCGCCTGGCCGAGTGGTCGCGTGCGCAGCCGCTGCTCGCCCCCGCTGCGGCCTTCGTGCTCGGCTGGCATGCGCCCCGCTACGCCCGCCTGCGCCGGCGCGTGCTGCGCGAATGCGAGCCGCTGTTGTGGGGCAGCAAGCCGTGGTGAGGACGCGGACGCGGCACTGCGATTCATCCGCCTGTAATCTCCGCAGCCGATGATGCGGCCCCTTGAACCCCGGATAACGGACATGGACCTGCTGCTCTGGCGACACGCCGAAGCGGTGGACGGCATCCCCGACCACACGCGCGAACTCACCGCCCGCGGCCTCAAGCAGGCACGCCGCATGGCACGCTGGCTCGATGAGAACCGCCCCAAGCAACTGAAGGTGCTGGTCAGCCCGACCCTGCGCACGCGCCAGACCGCGACCGCGTTCACCGAGGAGTTCGAGATCGTCAGCAGCCTGGGGCCCGACGGCAACGTCCCCGACATCCTCGCCGCCACCGGCTGGCCGGAAGGCCGCGGCGCCGCCCTGGTGGTGGGCCACCAACCTGCACTTGGGCGCTTGTGCGCGCTGCTGCTGTCGGGCACCGAGGCCGACTGGACGATCAAGAAAGGCGCACTGTGGTGGTTCACCAACCGCGTCCGCGAAAACGAGACGCAGACGGTGCTGCGCGCCGTGATCCCGAGCGAGCTGGTCTGAGCGCGGCACGTTCCGGTCAGGCGTGAGGTGTAAGGGCGAGGAGCGCGCTGCGCCGCCGCTCTCCACACCGTACCGAATTTCCCGCCGCGAACGCGGTCCAAGGACGCGACGATCACCATCGGACGGCGTGTTTCCGGGCTGGCATGGATGCCGGCGACGGGTTTCCTTGTGCTTTGCGGCGCAATGCGTAACATGCCGTCTTCGCCCCGGACCGGACCATGCTCGAACGCTTGCTGCCCACCCGCGAAGCCATCATGCACAGCCGCATGCTGCGCTGGCTTGGCCCACGCCTGCACGACCCGCTGCTGTGGCACGTCAACCGGCGCTCGGTGGCGCGCGGGGTGGCGATGGGGGTGTTCTTCGGGCTGATGATCCCGATCGCGCAGATTCCGGCGGCAGCGATCGCCTCGCTGCTGCTGCGCGGCAATCTGCTGATCGCGGCGATGTCGACGCTGGTCAGCAATCCGCTCACCTATGGTCCGCTGTATTACTTTGCCTACCAGCTCGGTGCCGGCGTGATCGGCCGGCGCCCGCCCGCCGGCCTTACCGCCGATGACGTCGAGGCGCCGGTGCGGGCGATCGACTCACTCGCCCAGGCGTGGACCTGGCTCAGCGGGATCGGTCAGCCGCTGCTCGTCGGCATGCTGATCATGGCGGTCACCGGCTCGATCGTGGCCTATCTGGGTGTGCAGCTTTTCTGGCGCGTGCGCGTCGGCGCGCGGCGGCGGCGCCAGCGCCAGGCACGCAGCGCACGTGCGACCGCGCAGGCTATTGGAAGCGCCTGAAGGCGGGCGTATCCTTCGCAACCTCATTCCGCTCAACGGACGGCCCCGGCAATGGACGAGCCCATCCCCGAAGGCACGGTCGCCATCATCGACGGTGTCAGGCGCATTCTCTACGACGGCTACTGGCTCAAGGCCTACGAGCCGCCGGCCGATTCGCTCGACGCCAAGAAGCGGCTGATCCAGGCCCTCACGCGCCGCCTGTTCAACCACGTCGAGCACGGCATCAACATCCCGGGCAAACGCCTGGAGGATGCGCGCCGTGCCTACGAGAGCGAGCAGGACCCCGCGCGCAAGCGGGTCAAGGGTGCGATGTACGCCGGCGCGATGTTCAACCGCGCCACCGACATCTTCACCAAACTGGTGGAGCTGCAGGAACTCGGCATCGAGATCGCCACCGACAATCCGCTGATGCGCGAGTGCGGCGGCTGCCTGCAGGAAGCGCTCAAGCTCGGCCGCCTGGTGCTGCACCGCAGCGGCGACGAGGGGATCGACGAGCTGTGGGGCGAGCCCTTCCGCGCCTTCTCGATCCCCGTCGAGGCCTTCTACGAGAGCCGCTACATCAAGATCGCGCAGGCCCTGCGCGAGGTTGACCGCCTCGCCGCAGTGATGGCGAGCACGCTCGCCATCACCCCGCTCTTTCGCGGCATCGAGCCGCTGGTGCTCGAGTTCGCGCGCATCGCCAAGATCAAGTGTGAGACCCTGCGCACCGACCCCGACATCTTCGACGTGTGGGCGGACTTCGTCACCGCCTCCGAGCGCCTCGGCGCAGTGGTCCCGGCGCTCACGCCCGCGGCCGACGAAACGAGCCGCCAGCTCGCTGCCGACGGCCTGCACCTGATCGTGCAGGGCCGCAACCTGGTCACCGACATCATCCGCGCGCGCGTGACCATGCCCAAGAGCGCCCACGAGTACATCGAACGTTGCGAAACCTTCGCCGCCCGCGCGCATGCGGCAGCGCATCCAGCGCTCGCCGCCGCCGACATCGGCCAGGTTCAGGCCTCACGCCTCACAGGATGATCCCGCCGCCCAGGCAGACCCTGGATTCGTAGATCACCACGCTCTGCCCGGGGGTGATGGCCCATTGCGGCTGCGCGAAGGCGATCTCGGCGCGGCCGTCAGCGATGCGATCGATCTCGCAGGGCTGGTCGGGGGTTCGATAGCGCGGCTTGGCGGTGTACACCCAGTTGGTGTGCGGGTCGCGCCCGGCGATCCAGTTGAGGTCGGCGGCCACCAGGCGGTCGCGCAGCAGCGCCGGGTGGGCGTGGCCCTGCACCACATAGAGCACGTTGGCGTTCACGTCCTTGGCGGCGACGTACCAGGCGTCATGCTCACCCGCGTCGTCCTGGTTGCCCTTGAGGCCGCCAATGAAGAGGCCCTTCCGCTGCCCGATGGTGTGGTACATCAGGCCCTGGTGCTCGCCGAGCACGCGCTCGTCGTCGAGCGCGCGGATCTCGCCCGGCCGGGTCGGCAGGTAGCGCATCAGGAACTCGCGGAAGGGGCGCTCCCCGATGAAGCAGATGCCCGTCGAGTCCTTCTTGTCGGCCACGTGCAGGCCGGCGTCGGCCGCGATCCTGCGCACCTCGCGCTTGTACAGCGCGCCGAGCGGGAACAGCGTCTTCGCCAGTTGCTCCTGGTTCAGGCGATGCAGGAAATAACTCTGGTCCTTGGTGCCGTCCTCGGCCTTCAGCAACTGGTACTCGCTGCGGCCGTCGTTGGTCCATTCGCGCACCTGGGCATAGTGGCCGGTGGCGATGCGCTCGGCGCCCATCTGCATGGCGTGGTCGAGGAAGCAGCGGAACTTGATCTCGGAATTGCACAACACGTCCGGATTGGGGGTGCGGCCAGCCTCGTACTCGCGCAGGAAGTCGGCGAACACGCGGTCCTTGTACTCCTTGCTGAAGTTCACGACCTCCAGGTCGATGCCGATCACGTCGCACACCGAGGCCACATCGACCAGGTCCTGCCGCGTCGAGCAGTACTCGGAATCGTCGTCGTCCTCCCAGTTCTTCATGAACAGGCCGCTCACCTGGTAGCCCTGCTGCTTGAGCAGCAGCGCGGTCACCGAGGAGTCCACCCCGCCGGACATGCCGACCACCACCTTCATGCCATCTCCTTCCTGCTTACTCGACATCCGGTCCACCTCCATTGAGCCATTCCGCGAGCGGCAACACCACGGCCGGCTCGCCATTGTCGACAAACCAGCTGTCGACCACGTAACGTTCGCCCGGACGGTCGGCGCCGTCCGCCTCCTCGATCACCTGCCCGTCCTCGCTGCAGTTGCAGCCCGCCAGCGCCTGCCCCGGGGGCAGGCGAGCGACACGCGCCGCCGCCGACAACACCTCGATCACCGCGCTGAAGTGCTGCAGGATCAGGCGCGTACGCCGCGCCGGCTCCACCACGCGATGAAAGCGCAGCGCCCCGCGGAGCTCGAGCAGCTGCAGCAGCCGGGTCGTGGAGGTCGAGTGGTCGATGCAGTCCATCCTCCCATCCGCACCGCGGTCGAGGAAGTTGCCCGCGCGGTCGGCCCCGACCGCGGTCTGGGTCGCGGCGACGCGATAGAGCCCGCCCACCGCCGCGGCGAGCAGCACGCGATC
>JBEOKH010000056.1:0-6073 GCA_040275625.1 Thauera sp.
CGGCTGGTGATCTCGGTGGTGTGCATCGCGCTCGCGGTCGGCCTGTGGTGGCTGATGCAGCGCACCCGGCTGGGCATGATGATCCGCGCCGGCTCCTTCAACCGCGAGATGGTGCAGTCGCTCGGGGTGAACATCGACATGCTCTACCGCACCGTGTTCGCGCTCGGCGTCGCGCTCGCAGCGCTCGCCGGCATGCTCGCCGCGCCGATCTCGTCGGTTTATCCGGGGATGGGGGGCAGCGTGCTGATCATCTCCTTCGTGATCGTGGTGATCGGTGGCATCGGCTCCGTCTGGGGCGCGCTGGTGGCGGCGCTGCTGGTGGGTTTCGCCGATACCTTCGGCAAGGTGCTGATGCCCGAGCTCGCCGGGCTTGCGGTCTATCTGCTGATGGCGGTCGTGCTCCTGTGGCGCCCCGAAGGCATCTTCAGGAAGGGGTGATGCATCATGAATTCCACAGTCGTCCTGTTGTTCAAGCTTGCCGTGGTGGCCGCGCTGGTGCTGTTTCCTGCCATCGGCTCAAGTTTCTACGTCGAGATGGTCGCGAAGGTCCTGGTGATGGCGATCTTCGCGATGAGCCTCGCCCTCCTGGTGGGCTTCACCGGGCTGGTGAGCCTGGGGCACGCAGCCTATTTTGGCATCGCCGCCTATACGGTGGCGCTGATCGCGCCCGAATATGAGGCGGCCAACCTCTGGCTGGTGCTGGCGGCCTCGGTGCTGGCGGCGGGAGCAGCGGCCTTCTTCATCGGGCTCTTCGTGCTGCGCACCAAAGGCATCTATTTCATCATGGTGACACTCGCCTTTGCGCAGATGGCCTACTACATCTTCCACGACACCGCGCTCGGGCGCAGTTCGGACGGCATCTACCTGAACGTCAAGCCCGATGCGAGCATTGCCGGCTGGATGCCGTTCAACCTCGACGAGCCGCTGCACCTGTACTACTTCATCCTCGCGGCGATGGTGGTGGTGTTCATGCTGCTCACCTTCGTGTTGCGCTCACCGTTCGGTCGCGTCCTCGCCGGTATCAACAGCAACGAGCACCGCATGAAGTCCCTCGGCTACGCCACCTTCCGCTACAAGCTTGCGGCCTTCACGCTGGCCGGTGCGCTCGCCGGCGTGGCGGGTTTCCTTTACGCGGTGCTGTTCGGTTTCGTGACGCCCGAGTACCTGTCCTGGCACCAGTCGGGCAACGTGCTGATGATGGTGATTCTCGGCGGGCTGGGCAGCCTGGCGGGCGCGGTCGCGGGGGCTTTCGCCTTCATCGGCCTGCAGGAGATGTTCTCCGACTGGACCAAGCACTGGCAGCTGCTGATGGGGCTGGTGATCGTCGCTGCGGTGCTGTTCATGCCGAGCGGACTGGCCGGCCTGCCGCGGCGCATTTTCCGCATGGTCAACTGGGGAGAAGACGATGAGTGAGGCGATGCTGGTGGCCGACCGCCTGACCCGCCATTTCGGCGGCCTCACGGCCAACCTTGAAGTCTGCATCACGCTCGAGCGTGGCAAGCTGCATGCCTTGCTCGGCCCCAACGGCGCGGGCAAGTCGACCTGCATCAACATGCTCTCGGGCGACCTGCCACCGTCCTCCGGGCGCATCCTGCTCGGGGGGCAGGATGTCACCGCGCTCGATTCGGCGGCACGTTCGCATCGCGGTGTCGGGCGCAGCTACCAGCGCACCAACATCTTTCCGCAATTCACCGTGCTCGAGAACTGCCGGCTTGCGGCGCAGTCTCGCAGGCCGCGGCCGTGGCGGATCTTCACCGACGCGATGAAGACCCGCGACACGGTCGAGCGCGCGCAGGCGGCGATCGTCGAGGCCGGTCTGGGCGGGCGCGAGACGCGCAAGGCGGGCCTGCTGTCGCATGGCGAGCAGCGCCAGCTCGAGATCGCGATGGTGCTCGCCACCGACGCGCGCGTGTTGCTGCTCGACGAGCCGCTCGCCGGCATGGGCTCGGAAGAGTCGGCACAGATGGTCGAGCTGCTGCGCAAGCTCAAGCAGAACCGCGCGATCCTGCTGGTGGAGCACGACATGGACGCGGTGTTTGCGGTGGCCGACACGATCACGGTGATGGTCGAGGGCTCGGTGCTCGAGTCCGGGCCACCCGCGCAGATCCGCAACAGCGCAGATGTCCAGGCGGCTTACCTCGGGGAGGATGAACATGGCTGAGATGCTGCTCGAGGCGCACGAACTGCACACCTATTACGGATCCAGCCACATCCTGCATGGCGTGGGCTTCTCGATTCGCAGAGGCGAGGCGCTCGGCCTGATGGGGCGCAACGGCATGGGCAAGACCACGCTGATCCGCAGCATGCTCGGCCTGGTGCGCGCGCGCCACGGTACGGTGCGCGTCAACGGCGACGACATGACGCGCGCCAAGCCGCACCGCATCGCGCTCGCCGGCGTGGCTTACGTGCCCGAGGGGCGCGGCATCTTTCCCAATCTGAGCGTGCGCGAGAATCTCGTAATGGCAGCGCGCGCGGGCGCCGACGGCCGCCGTGAGTGGACCTTCGAGCGCGTGATGGAAACCTTTCCGCGCCTGGGCGAGCGCATCAACAACGGTGGCGGCCAGCTCTCCGGCGGCGAGCAGCAGATGCTCACCATCGGTCGCGCGCTGATGACCAACCCCAACCTGCTGATCCTCGACGAAGCCACCGAAGGCCTCGCGCCGCTGATGGTCAAGGAGATCTGGAAGGTGATCCGCACCATCCGCGATACCGGGATCGCAACCGTGGTGGTGGACAAGAACCACTCCGCCGTGACCGGACTGACCAATCGCTCGGTGATCCTGGTCAAGGGCGAGGTCGTCTTCGACGGTCCGAGCCAGCAGTTGCGGGAGGATCCGGCGCTGATCCGCAAGCACCTCGGGGTGTAAGGTCGGGTGGCGCTGTGGACTGGGGCAGCGCCTGTGCGGGCGCTGCCCCAGTGCGTGGTGTCAGTCGTCCGCCAGCACCGCGGTCACCTCGATCTCCACCTTCGCGCCGGCTTCCACGAAGCCCGCGACCTGCACCGCGCTCATCGCCGGATAGTGAGGACCGATCAGTTCGCGGTAAACCGCGCCGATCTCGCCGAGGCGGACGTTGTACTCGGTCGCGTCGCCCAGATACCAGGTCATGCGCACGATGTCGGTCGCCTGCGCGCCGGCACTGTCGAGCACGGCGAGCACGTTGCGCAGCGCCTGGCGGACCTGGGCCACCAGGTCGTCGCTATGGAATACCTCGTCCGCATCCCAGCCAACCTGGCCGGCGACGAACACAGTCCGCCCGCTCGCCACCACGCCGTTGGCGTACCCCTTGGGTCGTTTCCAGCCCGCGGGTTGAATGATCTGCATGTCTGCCTCCTCCTGAACGGTTTCGTGTGGTGAGCGAGCGATGAGCACGGACGCGCCGTACATGTAAAATACTGCATGTAACTGTATTCTCGTGCAATAACATGCAGTATTCAACGTCTTCCCAAGTCTCGTGCCTGCTTTGGCAGCCTTTGCGCTGAGCGCGACGGCGCCTCCTTGTGGCAGCGCGGTCGCGATCGGCTTCGTTCTGCAGGGCATGCGGCCGAGCGCCGTTGCGCTGCAGCCCATAGCGAGAGTCTTATAGAGGACTTTTGTTTCCTGCCCTTGACCAGCGCAGCGATCGAAAGCATGCTTTGAAGGTTGTGCGCTCCTGTCATTGAGCGCATTCACCAACAACCGAGCCAGAGAGTCCGAAAGATGACCGAACGAGTGAGTTGCCAGCGTCTGCAGGTCGCAGCGAACCTGAAGCGTTTCATTGAAGAAGAGGCCCTGCCGGGCAGCGGTGTCGATGCCGCCGCTTTCTGGTCGGGTTTCGATGCGCTGGTACACGACTTGGCGCCGAAGAATGCCGCGCTGCTTGCCGAGCGCGACCGCATCCAGGCCGAGGTCGATGCGTGGCATCGTGCGCATCCCGGTCCGATCGCGGACATGGCGGCCTACAAGGCCTTCCTCGCCTCGATTGGCTATCTGCTGCCGGTGCCGACCGACGCCAGGATCACCACCACCAACGTCGACGACGAACTCGCCGTGCAGGCCGGCCCGCAGCTCGTGGTGCCGGTAATGAATGCCCGCTACGCCCTCAACGCCGCCAACGCGCGCTGGGGCTCGCTGTACGACGCGCTTTACGGCACCGACGCCATCCCGCAGAAGGACGGCGCCGAGCTCACCAAGGGCTACAATCCGTTGCGGGGCACCAGAGTCATCGCCTTTGGCCGCAAGGTGCTCGACCAGGCCGCGCCGCTCGCCGGTGCTTCGCACGCTGACGCCACGGGCTATGCGGTCAAGGGCGGCAAGCTGGTGGTTTCGCTGAAGAACGGCGCCACCGCCGGCCTGCAGCAGCCCGAGAAGTTCGTCGGCCTCCAGGGTGATGCCACCGCGCCGTCGGCCGTTCTGCTCAAGAACAATGGTCTGCACATCGAGATCCAGATCGACCGCAAGGGCGCCATCGGCAAGACCGACGCCGCCGGCGTCAATGACCTGCTGATGGAAGCTGCGCTGTCGACCATCATGGATTGCGAGGACTCGGTCGCCGCGGTCGACGCCGACGACAAGGTCGTGGCGTACCGTAACTGGCTGGGCCTGATGGCTGGCACGCTCGAGGACACCTTCGACAAGGGCGGCAAGCCGATGACCCGCCGCCTCAACGCCGACCGCGAATACGCCGGCGCCGAGGGCCAGCCGGTCAGGCTCCACGGCCGCGCACTGCTCTTCGTACGCAACGTCGGCCACCTGATGACCAACCCGGCCATCGTGTGGGGCGAGGGCGGGGAAATCCCCGAAGGCATCATGGACGCGGTGGTCACCACGCTGATCGCCAAGCGCGACCTCGAGCGCCGTGGCAACTCGCGCCGCGGCAGCATCTACATCGTCAAGCCCAAGATGCACGGTCCGGCGGAGGTCGGCTTCGCCAACGAGCTCTTCACCCGCGTCGAGCAACTGCTCGGCCTGCCGGGCAACACCGTCAAGCTCGGCATCATGGACGAGGAGCGCCGCACCAGCGTCAACCTGCGCGCCTGCATCGCCGCCGCACCGGCACGCGTGGCCTTCATCAACACCGGCTTCCTCGATCGAACTGGCGACGAGATGCACACCGCCATGGAAGCCGGCCCGGTGATGCGCAAGGGTGACATCAAGAACAGCAAATGGATCGCCGCCTACGAGCGCCGCAACGTGCTGATCGGCCTGGCAGCAGGCCTGCGCGGCCGCGCCCAGATCGGCAAGGGCATGTGGGCGATGCCCGACCTGATGGCGGCGATGCTCGAGCAGAAGATCGCCCACCCCAGGGCCGGCGCCAACACCGCCTGGGTGCCGTCGCCGACCGCCGCCACGCTGCATGCGCTGCACTACCACCAGGTCAGCGTGGCCGCTGTGCAGCAGGAGATCGAGACGCTCGACCTCAACGCCGAATCCGAGGCGCTGCTCGATGATCTGCTCACCATCCCGGTGGTGGCCAGGGCCGAATGGAGCGAGACCGAGCGCCAGCAGGAACTCGACAACAACTGCCAGGGCATCCTCGGCTACGTGGTGCGCTGGGTGGAGCAGGGTGTGGGCTGCTCGAAGGTGCCCGACATCAACGACATCGGCCTGATGGAAGACCGCGCCACGCTGCGCATTTCCAGCCAGCACATCGCCAACTGGCTGCGCCATGGCGTGGTGCCGGCCGAGCAGGTCGAGGCCACGCTCAAGCGCATGGCCGCGGTGGTCGACGGGCAGAACGCGGGCGATCCGCTGTACCGCCCGATGGCGCCGGACTTTGACGATTCGGTGGCCTACGCGGCGGCGCGTGCGCTGATCTTCGAAGGCTGCGCCCAGCCCAGCGGCTACACCGAGCCGTTGCTGCACCGCTATCGCCAGCAGTTCAAGGCCAGCGCCGGCGCCTGAAGTCGCGTCTCGCGTCGCTCGTGCAGGGAACCTGCAAACGCAGTGGGTTTTGTGCACGAGCGACGCCGGTCACGGTTCAGGCGATCGGCACCGATTGCGCGGATTCCCGGTCAGCTGTCCAGTTCGTCTGACCGCCACCCGCAACGCTTCTGCGGGCGCCATCCCTGCCCGCAAGACCCTCGAAACAAGAA
>JBEOKH010000057.1:0-19542 GCA_040275625.1 Thauera sp.
TCTGTGATTGAGCGCGCAGCGCGAGCTTGAGGAAGGTCTCGAAGTTGGGCATGTATTCGGCGCTGAAGGCACGTTCCGTCAATCTTGCGAACAGGGTCTGCAGCGCAGTGGCTTGCCCGACGAGCATCGCCTCGACCTGGGTCAGGTCCCCGCCATTGACCACCTTTGCCTGCTCACGGAGTTGGTCGATCAGCGTCGGGACATCCACGGCCTCGCCGAGCCCCACCTTCGTATCGGTGGCATTCAGGACTCGATGGGCCGCGAGTTCAGGGCTGGTGTAGATCTGGGCGAACTTGCGCGCGAGGGTGACTTGGTCGGCGTCCTTGGCGACTTCGATCTGCACGTCCTTGCGGGGAAAGTCCGTGCTGGCTGCGTTTTTGGTGCGCGTCAGTTTCTTGGTCGAACTCATGTCTTCTCTCTCCTGCTGCGGCTATTCGAGCGGCTCGACGTCGGCGCCCGCCCAGACCAAACTCACTTCCGCTTCGGTCGCCCCCTGTGGGCAGGCAACCGTGAAGGCCGCACGCCAAGGCGGGCGGATGATCCAGATGCGATGCAGGCCGGCGAGGCGCTTCTGTACCTCGCGGAGGACTGCGGCGCGTTGCTGGCGCAGGCGGGGTGCCCACTCGTTGATCGCGCCTCGATCGCCACGCAGTCCTACACGCGCACCTTCGAGAACGAAGCGCACTCCAGCCGTTTCGGCTTGGTCGACTAGGTCCTTTACAGCCATTCGTCCACCTCCTCGGCCTCTGCGCTGGGCTCCGGCACTACATCTTTGCCAGCGCACGCCAACTCCAAAATACGTGGCACGACTGGCACGATCGCGGAGTCGCCATCATTCATGCCATTCATGCCGCAGTTTCTGGAGTCGGCAGGCGCGTTGCTCCGGGTGTCACGATTGGGAAGGGACCAGACGGCAATCTTGTCCTTCCCAAAGCCACTGATCTTGGTTGTCGCGCCAATGCGCTTCCGCGCGCGCTGGATGGTCCTTTCGGTGAAGCCGCAGGCGCGGCCGGCCTTGATCGCGTCGGCCTTGGTGATCTCGCACTCGTCGATCAATAGCGCGCGAAGCCATCCATCCACTTCATTGTCTTCATCCGCACGGTCTTCGCCTTGCTGGGGAGCCGCATCGGCGGCAGCAAGAATCTCGCGAGCGCTGCCTTCAATCTCTCGACCCCACAGCACGCGCGACGCCCAAACGCCAGGGAATTGGTGCAGTTCGACCTGCTCGAGGTCGTAGTAATGGCCGCCGTCGTCGGGCCCTATATTCGATTTCGTGCGAGCCAAGATGCGACGGCCTGCGTTCTCATCGTCGCCGTCCTGCATTTTGGCTGCGGCGAGCACGACGCGAGCCAGGGCACCGAAGGCCAGCGAGCCGGCGACGCGTTCGGTCGGGTCACGCCCCTGGCTGCCCTTGGAAAAGTGACTGATGCCCAGGATCGCGGCATTGATCTCGTGCCCCAGGTCGACAAGGGGTTGCAGAGCGCGGCGGACTTCGGTGTTCTTGTGGCTGTCACCCGTGACCGCAGATACGACAGGGTCACAGATCAAGAGACGAACATTACCGACACGCATTGCAGCGTCCGAAAGCTCAGGCATGTGGGACGCAGGATCGAACGGGCGGTGGTCATCACCGTCTCGGACACTGCCGACGAAATGAACACGCCTCATGTCCGCACCGCAGGCCAGCAGACGCGGTGCGAGCGTGTCAGTCGGGTCGTCTTCCCCCGACCAGATCAGGACGTCGCCGACGGTGCGCACGCGACTGCCGTCAGGCCAATACCCCCGGGTCGTGAGCGCTGCGGCGAGCGCCAGCGCGAGGGTCGTCTTGCCCGTGCCGGGTGCGCCGGCGAGGATGTGCAGCTTGCCGGCGGCGAGCCAGCCGTCCCACAGCCAATCGATCGGGGCTGGACGGATCGCGGCGCCGTTGATGAGATTTACGGCGCGGCGGCCAGACGGGCCCTCCTTGATCACGCCCGCCGCCACTTTATCGAGATGTGCCTGTCCCGCAGAGTACTCAGCCATGACGCACTCCTGCGAGATTCAGTCCCGTCTGGATCCGACCGACTGCGACAGCCAGACGATCGCGGTCCGCACCGGACAGAGCGGCGCTGCTGCGGATGGCTGCGGCTGCCGTGAGGATCACCAGCGCCTCGAAAGCGAGCGCGCGAAGCACATCGGCGGCCGGGAAGGGACGGTGCTCCCGCGGCAGATGTCCGTCCACACGTTCGGTGAACAGATCCTCGATGCTGAGGCCGACCGCAGCGAGGATGTTCTGCGTCGGCTCGCCGCCGAAGTCGTGGATCAGGAGACGACCATCGTCCAGTTCGCGCCACGTGCCCGACATGGTCTTGTCACGGCGCGTCGGGACGCGGAAAACGCCGTGATCGCGGCCGGTAGTCTTGTGGTCGACGAGACTCAAGAACTTGTCGCGAGGACTCATTGCATGACTCCCATGAGCAGCACACCGACCACAAACGCTAGCGCGACCAACCCGAGCAACTCGGCCAGGATGTAGCCGGAGGTGTTGTGCTTCCAGCCGCGTTTCGGTTTGCGACTCAGGCGCGCGGGTTTCGCGAGATCGAACCAGCCCATCGATGGGGGGTGTGCGGGGGCGTGCTGGTGTTCGTTTTGATAGCGGTGGTGCGGCGGGGGCGGAAGGCCTTTCTTGCTCATGGCCTGCCCTTACGCGGTCGAACCGGATTCACGCAGACGCGCCACGAGCCACGCGTCGAGATCGGCGCGGCGGTAGCGAACCTTGCGTCCGATTTTCAGGAAGGGGAGGTTGTAGCGCCCCGTCGAGCGCCACACGCTCAGAGTTCCGGGGCTAACGTCGAGGATTGAGGCGGCGGCTTTGTCGTCCAGAAGGTCAGCGCTAGCCGCGATGAGTTGCCTTCGGAGTTTTTCGGTAGTCATCATCCGGTTCCAATTTGCCCCGCATTACATCAGTGCTTTGCGGCATAGAACCGGAGTTTGAGGAGACTGCGCACCTCGAAATAGCCGGAGGTCGCGATCAAATTCTTTAGATCACGACCTCATCGTTTTCGGACGACCCGCTTTGAACAGAACTCCAGCTTCGCGAGCCCACTTTCTCAGGGTTTGACCTGAAATTCTGGCTAGCGAGGGGTCATAGCCCTCTAGGTTGAGAAGATCGTTCACCGT
Organism: Thauera sp.; assembly: GCA_040275625.1. Lineage (GTDB taxonomy): Bacteria > Pseudomonadota > Gammaproteobacteria > Burkholderiales > Rhodocyclaceae > Thauera. Next base: position 3,160 of record JBEOKH010000057.1, read on the forward strand.
CGAGATCTCCACGCCTGATGCCAGCGCAGTCTTGCAGTGGTCGAGCCAGTAGGGCTTCAGTCGCTGATCGGAGCGGTGGGATACCGTGAAGAGACCAATCTCTGACCTTACTGCGGCATCACTAAGTGGGGATCCACTGCTGGCGGGAGTCTGCATCCAAGCGATCAGCTTATTGGCCAGACCAAAGACGAACACAGCCTCTTCATCGCTGCGCATGCCGGTCTGAACCATGGCGCTCTCGTGAATCACAAAGCAGCTCTCTCGAACAAGCAATGAGGCGTCGTGCCACGACTTGGCCTGACTCAGGCGTGCCGGTGACAGAGCGCCACTTCTTTCATCGAACTCGAATTGTCCTGCGTTGTAGTAAAGCCACTCAGCTTGAAGGAGAGCAATGTCCTCATCAGCAAGGAAAACATCTGCCTCAGGAACGCGCTCTAGAAGCTTGATCCGACTCCACTCTCCAATCGTGTAGACGAGGCCGGTGTCGATCTTCTCATCAACGATGGCGTCCCAGCACTCCTCAGCTAAGCTCTCAAAGGCTCTGATCAATGCTTTGGCTAGCCCCACCTCTTTGCCGTGCTTCTTTCTTCTCATGTATCCCCTTGGCACTACCCTTGGGTGAGCTCCGCAAAGGCTCTGCATGGCAGCCGATCGTGATCGGTATCGGTGCTGCAGGGCCCATGTCAGCCAGTTCACTCGCCACGGTGAGCTCACATAAGCCGTAGCAGACGTTCCATTGCCAAATCAGCCGTGTTTGCCCACTGTGCGCATGACGAATTACTGGTCCAAAGTAACGAACCGCGCTGGATCGCGTGCAGGCGGCAGATCCGCCTCATCCAGCATTCCCCTTGCTCGGCAGCGTCACCACATCCGCCGCATCCTTCAGGCCCGCCGCTTCGAGCATCGCGCTCGTTGCGAGATTCACGGACCGGCGAACCGGATCGAGGTCGAGCCGCGCATAGATCGCGGTCGCTTGGTGCGTCTTGTGGTTCAGGCTCTTGCCGATGATCGCCAGGGATGCACCGGTAATGGCCTGCCAGCTTCCCAGGGTGCGGCGTAGATCGTGAATCCGCAGATCGGTCATGTCGTAGTCGGCGCGGTCGATACCAGCATCCTCCGCTCGCTTCTGAAGCTCACGCTCCGCCGTCGCGGGTGCCGTGTCGAGCAGGCTCTCGTAGCGGGTGCGCTCGTCCGCGTTGATGCGCTCGTCACGATCAAGGCAGTCGAGCAGCCGCCGTGCACTGGCTTTTTTCAGGATGGTCGACCAAGCTTTCTTTGGCTCCACCAGATGCCCCGTCTTGCCGGTGCCGGGGAACACGAAGGGACTCATCGCCTTGTCGCTCTTGCTCGCCTTGTGCGCGGCCTGCTGCGCCTCCTTGCGAGCCTTCAGCACTGTGACGGCCTCGGGGGACAGGGGGAGGTTCTGAGGCGTGCCGTTCTTCGTTTTGGCAATGCGCCACACTGCTCCGTCGAGGTCAATCTCGCGCCACGCCATTGCCTGCACGTTCGAGCGCCGCGCCCCGGTCATCAAGGACAGCAGGAAGTAGTCGCGCTGATCGCTCTCAGCGACGGCGGCGAGCAGATGCGGAAGCTCGTGCGCTTGCGCGAACCGATCACGTGACGGGGGCGGGTTCTTCTGCACGCGGCTCGCCGGGTTGGTGCCGCTGTAGGTTTCCTGGTCGAGTGCGAACGAGAACACCGACGACACGACGGCCACAGCACGGTCGGCTTGCGCCGGGCTTTTCTTCGTCGCCTTGCGCTGGATCGCCTTTACATCCTCGCGGGTGACGTCCGACAGCTTCTTGTTCTGGATCGTGCTTAAGTACATGCGCAGCACGTCGCGGTAGTCGCGCTTGGTCTTGTCCGCCAGAGCGGTGCCATCGCGCTTGCGCTTGCCGTCGAGGAAGCTCTCGAAGGCTTCCGTGAACGTCGGCTCGCCACGGATCGCCCTGCGTGCGGCAGCAGGATTGGAGCCGCTGGCGAACTCGCCAAGCGTCTTTTCGGCCTCGCGCCGGGCTTGCTCCACGGTCATGTCGGGGAACGAACCGAGTTTCACCCAGACCATGCTGGTCCCGGTTCGTCGCACAACATAGAAGGTCTTAGCGCCTGCCGCCGTCACCCGCAGCGCCAGCTTTGGCACCTTCGTGTCGTAGATCGTGAGTCGCTTGCCGGGGGCGGGGAGCGCCAGGGCCCTAAGCTCCGTCTTGCCAAACTCGAACCTCGTTTCCGCTGCCATATACACACCTCGCATAATCCGGGCTAGCGTCGGGCTAGCACGGTCTAGCAAAAATGGGGTGTTTTCGTGCTAGCCCGTTAAGTTGAGGATTGCTCATAAATGAAGTAACGTCAATGGTTGTAGAGGGTGGTTCATCTAAATTAAGGTGAGAACCCTCTAATTCGTAATGCGAAGGTCGTAGGTTCGACTCCTATCTCCGGCACCAGTAGATTCAGGCACTTGTGGCGGCTCCGCAGAGCTGCCCCAAGTGCTTTTTGCGCTCGCGTCGCGGTTGTCGGCGCGCGCGGCTGCGTCAATGCCGCGCGATTGTGCGCCTGGTCGCGACGCGGGCCGCACTCCCGCCCGCAGGGCGCATGAGTTATCGTGTGCGCTCCCCCTTGAAGATCATTTCAGCCTGCCAAGCGCTGCCCAGTATTCCGCGCGGAGGGGGTGGAACTGTCCGGGGCGTCGTTCAGGCGGGCCTCTGGCGACCTTGCATGAAGACTTCCCTGACCCTGATCGGCTCGGACTGTCCGGGCCTGATGAGTGCGGTGGCAGCCTGCGCCAGCGCACATGGCGCGAGTTGGATGGAGAGCTGGGCGGTCACTTCGCCGGCGTTGTCCGTGTCGAGGTGGTCGCGGGCGCGGTCGACGGGCTCGAGCGCGCGCTGTCCGGGCTGGACCGAGGGGCTGCAGATGGCGTTCGCACGGGCAGCCGAAGCGCCCGTTGCCGTGCCGCGTGGGGCGCGGCTGGAACGGGTCGGTCACGACCGCCCCGGTATCGTGCGCGATATTTCTGCAGTGCTCGCACGCCATGGTGTCAGCATTGATGCGCTCGAGACCGCGTGCGAGAACGCATCAATGAGCGATGAGCCGCTGTTTGGCGCGCGCCGGACTCGTCGTGGCTGGCGCCACGGATCTCGCCGGTGTGCGCAGCGACGTCGAGGCGCACGCCAACGAGTGATGGTCGATCTCACTCTCGCGGAGGTTCCCGAAACCCGCGAATAGGTGTGGTCGGGGTGTGGTGGGGCCCATGGCAGGCGCGCGGGGCCGGTGTTTCATTGACGCATACGTCAACGTAATTTATCGTGCGCGCCGCAACGACAGCGTGTGCCGTCACGGACTTCGAGGAGAAAGGCGATGCAGATCGAGAATGGCGTATTTGTGGTCACCGGTGGGGGCTCCGGCCTGGGTGCAGCGAGCGCCCGCATGCTGGTGGGGGCGGGCGGCCGGGTCGTGCTGGCCGACGTCAATGCGCAGGCGGGCGAGGCCCTGGCAGCCGAACTCGGCGCGGCGGCCTGCTTCGTGCCGACCGACGTGACCGACGCCGAGAGCGGGAAGGCGGCGATCGATGCGGCGGTGGCGCGCTTCGGCGGTGTCGACGGCCTGATCAGTTGTGCCGGGGTGGCGCCCGCCGAGAAGGTGGTTGGACGCGAGGGGCCGCATCGGCTCGAGAGTTTCGCGCGCACGGTGTCGATCAACCTAATCGGCACCTTCAACATGGTGCGCCTGGCCGCCGACGTGATGAGCAGGGCCGAGCCCAAGGCCGGCGGCGAGCGCGGCGTGATCGTTAACACGGCTTCGGTCGCGGCCTTCGACGGCCAGGTCGGCCAGGCCGGCTATGCCTCGTCCAAGGCCGGCGTGGTCGGGCTGACGCTGCCGGTGGCGCGTGAACTGGCGCGCTACGGTATCCGCGTGATGACGATCGCCCCCGGCATCATGGAAACACCCATGCTGATGGGCATGCCGCAAGAGGTGCAGGACTCGCTCGGCAAGATGGTTCCGTTCCCCTCGCGCCTCGGCAAGCCCGCCGAATTTGCCGCGCTGGTGCGCCACATCGTCGAGAACCCCTACCTCAACGGCGAGGTGATCCGCCTCGACGGCGCGATCCGCATGGCCGCCAAATAAGGCGCTGCATCGGGGGCGCGGCAAGCGGTCGCGGTCGGTGTTGCGGTGCAATAGCCGGCGCCGGTGAATTGTGCTATTAAACCGGTTCCAATTCTCCCCGCCCTGCGCGCCTGCGTGCGGGGCGGTTTTGCTTGGCGCCGATGATCCCAGCCGAACAACTCGAACCCGCGGCCGCAGCCCGTAACATTTTGGATAGCGACTGCTACCACTGTGGTCTGCCGGTGCCGCCCGAGACGCGCCACTACGTGCGCATCGACGGCCTTGATCGGCGCATGTGCTGCATCGGCTGCGAGGCGGTGGCGCATTCCATCGTCGATAACGGCCTCGTCGATTACTACCGCCACCGTGACGCGATGCCCGAGACGCGGCGTGAGGCGATGCCGGTCGAGCTGCAGGAACTCGGCCTCTTCGATCACCCCGACTTCCAGAAGAGCTTCGTGCAGCCGGTGAGCGAGCACGAGCGCGAGGCGGCGCTGATCCTCGAAGGCATCACGTGCGCCGCCTGCGTGTGGCTCAACGAGAACCACGTCGCCCGCCTGCCCGGGGTGTCGGCGATCCAGATCAACTACGCCACCCGCCGCGCCCGTGTGCGCTGGGACGAGCGCCGCATCCGGCTCTCCGCCATCCTTGCCGCGATCCAGGCGATCGGCTACCGCGCCTATCCCTACGACGCCGAGCGCTCCGAGCAACTTGCCCAGCGCGAGCGGCGCTCGATGCTGTGGCGGGTGTTCGTCGCCGGCTTCGGCATGATGCAGGTGATGATGTACGCCTTCCCCGTCTACGTGGCGGGCGAGGGCGACATGACCTGGGACATCGAGCAGTTGCTGCGCTGGGCGAGTCTGCTGCTGACCCTGCCTGTGGTGCTTTACTCGGCGGCGCCGTTCTTCCAGCGCGCCTGGCGTGATGTGCGTCTGCGCCGGCTGGGCATGGACGTGCCGGTCGCGCTCGGCGTGGGCAGCGCCTTCGCCGCCAGCCTGTGGGCGACGCTGACCGACGGTCCCGAGGTGTATTACGACTCAGTGACGATGTTCGTGTTCTTCCTGCTTGGCGGGCGCTACCTCGAGATGATCGCGCGCCAGAAGGCGGTGCGCGGGGTCGAGGAGCTCGGCAAGGCCTTGCCGTCGTTCGCCGAGCGCCTCGCGGGCTGGCCGCAACTGTCTGCCAGCGAGCGCGTGCCGACTTCGCAACTGGTGCTCGGCGACGTGTTGCGCGTGCGGCCGGGCGAGGTCGTCCCGGTTGACGGCGTAGTGCTCGAGGGCCGCAGCGAGGCCAACGAGGCGCTCCTCACCGGTGAGAGCGTGCCGGTCGTCAAGGTGGTCGGTGAGCACGTGACCGGCGGCAGCATTAACGTCTCTTCGCCGCTGCTGGTCCGCGTCGAGCAGGTGGGTGATGCGACCCGCCTGGCGGCGATCCGCCGGCTGATGGAGCGCGCGGCGACCGAGAAGCCGCATATCGCCTCGCTGTCGGACCGGGTCGCGGGCTGGTTCATCGTCACCCTGCTGGTGCTGGCGGTGGCGACCGGCGTCGCCTGGTATCTCATCGATCCGTCGCGCGCGCTGTGGGTGTTCGTGTCGGTGCTGGTGGTCGCCTGCCCCTGCGCACTGTCGCTCGCCACCCCGACCGCACTCACCGTGGCAACCGACACACTGGCGCGGATGGGTGTGCTGGTGACCCGCGGCCACGCCATCGAGACGCTGGCGCACGCCAATCATTTCGTCTTCGACAAGACCGGCACGCTGACCGTTGGCCGCATGCAACTGCAGGACGTGATGCCACTCGACGCGGTCGATGTCGAGCGCCTGCGGGTGCTCGCGGCGGCGATCGAGCAGGGCTCCGCCCATCCGGTGGCGGCGGGCCTGCGCGCCGCAGTCGGTACTGCGGCCTTGCCCGAGGTGTCCGCTCTGAGGGCCGAGACCGGGCAGGGCATGCATGGCGTCGTCGATGGCGAAGCGCTATGGATCGGCCGTCCGGACTGGGTCGCTCGCGAGGCCGGGGTGGAAATGCCCGCTGCGCTGGAGGACTTCGTCGCTGACGGCGGTACCGTGATCGGACTCGCAGGGCGTGCCGGCTGGCGCGGCCTGTTCCGGCTTGCCGATAGCCTGCGTGAGGATGCGCGGCTGATCACTCGCCGGCTGGCTGCCGATGGTGCTGCCCTGAGCGTGCTGTCGGGTGACGCGCAGCCGGTGGTGGATGGCGTTGCGGTCACGCTCGGCATCGGCGATGCACGCGGCGGCCTCGGTCCGCAGGACAAGCAGCAGGCGATCGTGGCCATGCAGGCGCATGGCAAGGCTGTGGTGGCGATGATTGGTGACGGGGTAAACGATGCCCCGGTGCTGGCGCAGGCGCACGTCTCGGTGGCGATGGGCGGTGGCACCGACCTGGCACGTAACCAGGCCGATATCGTGCTGCTCAACGAGCGATTCGTCAGCCTGGTCGATGGCATTGCACTGGCGCGGCGGACGTTGCGCATCATCCGGCAGAATCTGTGGTGGTCGTTTGCCTACAATTTCACTTCGGTGCCGCTGGCGATGGCCGGGCTGGTCACGCCCTGGATGGCCGGCATCGGCATGGCGGCGAGTTCGCTGCTCGTCGTCCTGAACGCGATGCGGCTGCAACGCGCCGCGCGCACTGCCTGAGCATCGACGGAGGCCCGGATGGAAAGTCTTTACCTGCTCATCCCGCTGTCGGTCGCGCTGGTGTTCGTGATCGGGGGACTGTTCTGGTGGTCGTTGCGTAGCGGACAGTACGATGATCTCGAGGGGCCGGCCTACCGTCTCTTGCTCGATGACCGCGACGAACTGCCTGCGCCGCCCGCTGGGGAGCAAGAGGTGACGGGAGAGGAGAGTGGCGGTTCCGCCTCAGCGGGCGGTGCGCCGGATTCGTCGCTTCGTTGACCTAGGTCAACGTCTACTCGCTGGGTCGGCGCAGAATACTGGCATCGCAATCGAACGGGCTTTTTTGCGCCGGACGGTTTGCAGTTTTGTCTCTCTGTTGGGGTTGGGGGTGCGTGAAGACGCACCCTTTTTTTTGTCCTGCTCGGGCGCTGAGCGCGCGCGTTTACGCCCATCCCGCACCCCTCCTGCGGTGCGTTCCGGAGCCTGCGAGGCCAGTCGCTGCGGGCGTTTCCGAGCGTTTTTGGACTCACTCCAAGTTTTCCTTTCCGCGACCCTTCCGGCTGCAATACAATATTGACTTGTATCAAATTGCGTATGCGGTCGTGGCGTATTCTCGCCCGGGATGTTCGCCGTACGGGTTGATGCGGTGCGACGCAAGCAGGGGTTTTCAAAACAAAGAGGTGATCCAGATGCAATCGCAAACGACTTATAACTATAAAGTCGTGCGTCAGTTCTCCATCATGACGGTGGTGTGGGGCATCGTGGGCATGCTGGTCGGCGTGATTGCCGCAGCACAGCTCGTGTGGCCCCAACTGAACGTGCACGAATTCCTGCATTTTGGCAGGCTCCGTCCGCTGCACACCAACGCGGTGATCTTCGCCTTCGGGGGTTGCGCGCTGTTCGCGACGTCGTACTACGTCGTCCAGCGGACCTGTCACACTCGCCTGTTTGCGCCCGGCCTCGCCGCCTTCACTTTCTGGGGATGGCAACTGGTCATCGTGCTCGCGGCGATCACCCTGCCGCTCGGCTACACCTCGTCGAAGGAATACGCCGAGCTCGAGTGGCCGATCGACATCCTGATCGCGATCGTCTGGGTCTCGTACGCCGTCGTGTTCTTCGGCACCATCGCCAAGCGAAAGGTTTCGCACATCTACGTCGCGAACTGGTTCTTCGGCGGCTTCATCCTCACCGTCGCGCTGCTGCACATTGTGAACAGCGCCGCGATCCCGGTCTCGCTCACCAGCATGAAGTCGTACTCGGCCTACGCCGGTGTGCAGGATGCGATGATCCAGTGGTGGTACGGTCACAACGCGGTCGGCTTCTTCCTGACTGCGGGCTTCCTCGGCATGATGTACTACTTCGTGCCCAAGCAGGCCGGCCGTCCGGTCTACTCCTACCGCCTGTCGGTGGTGCACTTCTGGGCGCTGATCTTCACCTACATGTGGGCCGGTCCGCACCACCTGCACTACACCGCGCTTCCCGACTGGACCCAGTCCGTCGGCATGGTGTTCTCGCTGATCCTGCTGGCGCCGTCCTGGGGTGGCATGATCAACGGCGTGCTGACCCTGTCGGGCGCCTGGCACAAGCTGCGCACCGACCCGATCCTGAAGTTCCTCATCACCTCGCTGTCGTTCTACGGCATGTCGACTTTCGAAGGTCCGATGATGTCGATCAAGACGGTCAACGCCTTGTCGCACTACACCGACTGGACAGTCGGCCACGTGCACTCCGGCGCGCTCGGCTGGGTGGCGATGATCTCGATCGGCTCGGTGTACTTCCTGCTGCCGCGCCTGTACGGCAAGAGCGAGATGTTCAGCGTCAAGCTGATCAACGCACACTTCTGGATCGCCACCATCGGCATCGTGCTCTACATCGCGTCGATGTGGATCTCCGGTGTGATGCAGGGGCTGATGTGGCGCGCCACCAACCCGGACGGCACGCTCACGTATTCCTTCGTCGAGAGCGTCAAGGCCAGCTATCCGTTCTGGACCATCCGCTTCATCGGCGGCGTGCTGTTCCTGACCGGCATGTTCATCATGTTCTACAACATGGTGAAGACCATCGCCGGCCAGAAGGCCTACGACGCCCCGGTGCTCGCGCCCGCGGCTGCCCACGCCTGATTGGAGAGAAACAACATGGCTCAATCCAAACACGAAAAGATCGAAAGCAACGTATTCCTGCTGATCGTGCTTACGCTGCTGACCGTCAGCGTGGGCGGTCTGGTGGAAATCGTGCCCCTGTTCTTCCAGCACTCAACCACCACGGCGACGTTCAATGGCAAGGCGCTCGACGTCAAGCCGTACGATCCGGTCCGCCTGGTCGGACGCGACATCTACGTTCGCGAAGGCTGCTACAACTGTCACTCGCAGATGATCCGTCCGTTCCGCGCCGAGACCGAGCGCTATGGCCATTACTCGGTCGCGGGCGAATACATTTACGATCATCCGTTCCAGTGGGGTTCGAAGCGCACCGGTCCTGACTTGGCTCGTGTCGGCGGCCGGTATACCGACGAGTGGCATCGTGTGCACCTGATCAACCCGCGTGACGTCGTCCCCGAGTCGAACATGCCGGCCTTCCCCTGGCTCGATCGTGCGGTCAAGGGCGATGACATTCAGGACAAGATGCGCGCACTGAACAAGGTCGGCCTGCACAAGTACAGCGATGAAGACATCGCCGCTGCCCCGGCCGCGCTCGAAGGCAAGACCGAACTCGACGCCGTCGTGGCTTACCTGCAGGGTCTGGGTACTGCTATTTCGAACTTCAGGTAAGGAGGCGCGCGCCTTGGATATCAACGATTTCCGCAGCCTGATCACCGTGCTTGGGCTGCTGTGTTTCCTGGGCATCTGTGCCTGGGCTTACAGCAAGCACGCGAAGGCCGGTTTCGACGAGGCAGCGCGTCTGGCCCTGAGTGACGATGACCTGCCAGGCCCGCACGGCCGGCAAGACCAAGAGGGAAAAACAAATGGCTGACTTTATCAGCGGTTTCTGGAACATGTATGTGATGGTCCTGGTGGCCCTCTCCATCCTGTTCTGTGTGTTCGTGCTGGTGTCGAACATGACCAAGCGCGAGAAGGGGCCAATCGAGTTGCACGGGCACGTGTGGGACGAGACGCTCGCCGAATACAACAACCCGCTGCCGCGCTGGTGGATGTACCTGTTCTGGATCACCATAGCGTTCGCAGTGGTGTATCTGGCGATTTACCCGGGCTTCGGCAACAGCAACCAGAGCCGCGGCCAGTGGGCGCAGTACAACGCGGAAATGCAGGCTGCGCAGGATCGCTTCGGCCCGGTCTTCGCCAAGTACCGTGCAATGGACCCGATGGTCGTCGCCGCCGATCCCGAGGCGGTCGCGATGGGTAACCGCATGTTCCTTACCTACTGTGCGCAATGCCACGGCTCCGCCGCGCAGGGTGCCAAGAGCTTCCCGAACCTCACCGACAGCGAATGGCTGTGGGGCGGGGCTGCGGAGAACATCACGGAGACCATCACCAACGGCCGCAACGGGGTGATGCCGCCGTTCGGCCCGGCGCTTGGTGCCGACGGGGTCAAGGACGTGGCCAACTACGTGCGCTCGCTGAACGGTCTGGCGCATGACTCGGTGCGTGCGCAGCGCGGCAAGGAGGGTTTCGAGGCCAACTGCGTCGCCTGCCACGGCGCTGACGCGAAGGGCAACCCGATGCTCGGTGCCCCGAACCTGACGGACAACCGCTGGCTTTACGGGTCGTCGGAGGCGGTGATCGTCGAGACCGTCACCCACGGTCGCAACAACAAGATGCCGGCCTTCGGCGATTTCCTCGGCGAAGACAAGGTCCATCTGCTCACGGCCTACGTGCTGAGCCTGAGCAAGAAGTAAGCGGTAAGCGCAACAAACGAAGCATGCTTCGCATCCCCGGGAGGAAGGGGCCCTCCCGGGGTTCTCGATAACAACAAGAACAAGAATTCATTGGTGACAAGGCCATGAACAGCGCATCCCCCGAGCCGCAGAAGGCGGCACATGCAAAAAATGCCGAGCCCGCCCAGGACGCGCTCTACGCATCACGCAAGAAGCTCTACGTCCGTGCGGTCACCGGATTGTTCGCGAAGTGGCGCTGGGCGCTGGTGTGGATCACCCAGATCCTCTACTACGGTCTGCCGTGGCTGAGCTGGAACGATCGCCAGGCGGTCCTTTTCCATCTCACCGAACGCAAGTTCTACATCTTCGGCTGGGTTTTCTGGCCGCAGGACGTGTTCTATCTCGCGATCCTGCTGATCATCTCGGCCTACGCGCTGTTCTTCTTCACCGCGATCGCCGGCCGCCTGTGGTGCGGCTATGCGTGTCCGCAGACGGTCTACACCGAGATCTTCATGTGGATCGAGGAGAAGATCGAGGGCGATCACATCGGTCGGCAAAAGTTGGACCGTGCGCCGATGAGTGCCAGGAAGGCACTGCGCCGCGGGGGCAAGTTCCTAGCCTGGGGCTTGGTTGCGCTGTGGACCGGCTTCACCTTCGTTGCCTACTTCTCGCCACTCGAAGAACTGCTTGCGTCCTTCAACGGACTGACCTTCGGCCCGTGGGAGACGTTCTGGATCCTCTTCTACGCTGGCTTCACCTATCTGTTCGCTGGCGTGCTGCGGGAACAGGTGTGCAAGTACATGTGCCCGTACGCGCGCTTCCAGGCGGTGATGTTCGACCCCGACACGCTGGTCATCACCTACGACGAGGCGCGCGGCGAACCACGCGGCACGCGCAAGAAAGGCGTCGATCCGCGCACGGTGAGCAAGGGCGACTGCATCGATTGCGGTATTTGTGTTCAGGTTTGTCCGACCGGGATTGATATCCGTGATGGCCTGCAGTACGAGTGCATCGGCTGTGCCGCCTGCATCGACGCCTGTGATCAGGTCATGGACAAGATGAGCTATCCGCGCGGCCTCATCCGCTACTCGACCGAGAACGCGATCAAGCGCAACTGGGGTTCCAAGGAGATCGTCGCGCACGTCTTTCGCCCGCGAACGCTGATTTACGGTGTCGTGCTCGCACTGGTCAGCATTGCCTTCGTGTGGGGGCTCGCGTCGCGCGACCCGCTGCGCGTCGATGTCCTGCGCGACCGCTCAACGCTTGGCCAGGAGATCGAGGGCGGATTGATCGAGAACGTCTACCAGTTGCAGATCATGAACATGACCGAAACGCCACGTTCGTTCCGTCTCGAGGTATCGGGACTCCCCGGTCTGCGCCTGCAGGGGGCGCAACGTGTCGAAGTCGCCCCGGCCGCCACGCAATCGGTCACGGTCAAAGTGCACGTTCCCTATGACGAGGGCAAACCGGGTGCCAACACCATCTTCTTCGATGTCGCGGCAGAGGACGATCCCGCCCTGGCGCTCAAGGAAGAAACCACTTTCCTGATCCCACGCTGACATGCGCCACAAGAAAACCGAACAGCCGATGGAGCCCTGGTATCGCCAGGGCTGGCCTTGGTTCCTTATCGCGTGGCCGGCGACTGCGGTGGTTGCCGGTATCGCTACCTTGATCATTGCCGCAAAAACCTTCGATGGCATGGTCGTCGACGACTACTACAAGGAAGGCCAGGCGATCGTGCAGACGCTGGGACGCGTCGAGCAGGCGCGCAGACTCGGTCTGCGTGCCGCGCTGCGCGTACGCAGCGACTCGATCCACGTCGAACTCTCTGCGACCGAGCCTGGCAGTCTGCCGCCGAGAATCCGCGTGACGGTTGCGCATCCCACCCGCGGCGGGCTCGACCAGCACGTGGTTGTGGCGGGCAGTGCCGGTGTTTATGAGATCGCGCTCAACCCGCTGGGTACCGGACGCTGGTTGTTCGTCCTGGAGGACGAGGCGCGGAGCTGGCGAATGGACGGCGCCGCCTACCTCCCTGCAGAGGCGGAGATTCGCATTGACCCAAGCGTCTGATTGGAGCACGAGCGCGATGCACTTGGGTCGAGCGAATTCCGACTTATTCTGCACTGCCACACGTGAAACGGCCCGCACAAGCGGGCCGTTTCACGTGTGGCAGTGCGTCTCGCAGGCGCCTGGTCTGGGGTGATCGCTCAGCGATAGACCAGCACCGGCGTCTTGCTGTGGGTGAGCACCTTTTGCGTCTCCGAGCCGAGCAACAGGCCAGCGATGCCCCGGCGCCCGTGGGAGGCCATGAAGATCAGATCGCAGCCATGGCGGTCGGATGCGTCGATGATCGCCTCGTAGGGAACCTCATTGACCGCAGTGTCGCTGTCGGCCGCGACGCCGGACGCCTCGGCCGCGCCGCGTGCCTTGGAGAGAATCGCCTCTGCTTCGGAGGCCGCTGACTTGGCGAACTGTTCCGGTGTGGTCGGGTCGATCAGCGCCCCTTCGCCATAGATCGGCATTGGAAAGTCGGGCTGCGAGTAGAAGAAGGTGATGCGGGCGCCGGTTTCCCTGGCGAAGGAAACGGCGCGGGCGACCGTGCTGTCGGAAAGCTCCGAGCCGTCGGTCGGAACGAGGATGTGCTTGAACATGACGTACGCTCCCTGTGGTGAGTCACGCTTCGATTATAGCGAGCAGACCCGCTCCGCCACGATTGATCGTGATCAAGCCGTGGCTTGATCCGGGCAGGCACAGTACGAATCCAGGAGGAATCCCATGATACTGACTTTTCTGGGTGCCGCAGGCGAGGTGACGGGCTCGTGCATGCGTGTCGAGCACGATCACGGCGCCTTCATCGTCGACTGCGGTCTGTTCCAGGGGGGGCGGGAAGCCGACCGCAAGAACCGTGCAGCCCTCGACTTCGATGTGCACGGCATCGACTTCGTGTTGCTCACCCATGCCCATCTGGATCATTCCGGGCTGCTACCGCGGCTGGTCGCGCTCGGTTACCGCGGTCCGGTGTTCGCTACCGCGGCGACGGTAGATCTGCTCGGTGTGATGCTGATGGATTCGGCCCACATCCAGGAAAAGGAGGCCGAATGGGTGCTGCGCAATACACGCTCGCGCAAGGCGCGGCGCAGGAACGAGCTCGCACCGCTCTACACCGTGGAGCAGGCGCGGACCAGCCTCGGCCGACTGATTGCAGCGGAATTCGACACGTGGATCGAGCCCGGCACCGGTGTGCGCTGCCGTTTTCGCAACGCTGGCCATATTCTCGGCTCGGCGATCATCGAGATCGATGTCGGCGTGCACGCAAGCATCCGCCGGCTGGTGATCTCGGGCGATCTTGGCCAGCCAATGCGCCCGGTGTTGCAGGATCCGGTACAGATTTCGCGTGCCGACTACCTTTGTGTCGAGTCCACCTACGGCAACCGCGCTCACCGCTCCTTCGCCGCCACCTGCGATGAACTGGCGGAGGCACTGCGGCGAACGCTGAAGGTGGACGGCGGCAACGTGATCATCCCGGCGTTCGCCGTGGGGCGTACGCAGGAGCTCCTGTTTGTGCTTGCCGAGCTGGTGCGGGCGGGCAGGATTGATCGCCTGGACGTCGTCGTGGATTCACCGATGGCTTCGGCCGTCACCGCGCTCACCGTTCGCCATACCGACCTGTGGGACGACGAGACGCTTGAACTCTACGCGTGGACGCAGGCGAACACCGATCGCTTTCGGCTGCGTTTCGTGCAGGACGTCGAGGAATCGATGGCGCTCAACCAAGTGCGCGGCGGCCTGGTGGTGATCTCGGCCAGCGGCATGTGCGACGCCGGTCGCATCAAGCACCACCTGCGCCACAACCTCGGCCGTAGCGAGTGCGCGGTGGTGATTGCCGGCTTCCAGGCCGCGGGCACCTTCGGTCGGCGACTGGTCGACGGCGCTCGTCAGGTCACCTTGTTCGGTGAGCGAGTCACGGTGAGGGCGCGCATCCACACCATCGGCGGGCTGTCGGCCCATGCAGACCAGCCAGCGTTGCTGCACTGGCTGGGCGGTTTTGGCGAGGCGCCGCAGCGCACCTTCGTGGTCCATGGCGAGCCAGTGGCTTCGGCTGCGCTGATAGGGGCGATCGGGCGCGAACTCGGTTGGCCCGCGGTGGAGGCCGCGCAGCTCGCTACACCGGTCGTGCTCAAATGAGGCCTGGCCTGGCGCTCGCGTCGAGGTGGGCGGCGCCCGGGGGCTCAGGCGTTGTAGCGCGACAGCCGCAGTGGATCGTGCAGCGTCACGCGTTTGCCTTGCACCGTGATCAGGCCCGCATCGGAGAGGTCGTGGAAGATCCGCGACAGGGTTTCGGGAGTGAGGTTGAGTCGCGAGGCAATGACCTGCTTGCTGGTGGGCAGCGCGATCTCGCACGGCGCATCGCTATCGGCCACCTGCAGCAGGTAGCCGATCACGCGCTGGGTACTGGAGCGCAGCGAGTAGGTTTCGACGTCCTGGATCAGACCGTGCAGGCGGACCGCCATGCCGGCCAGCAGCTTGCGGGCGAATGCCGAGTCCTGGTCGATCAGTTCGCTGACCACTGCCTGGCCGACGTGCACGAGCACGGTCTCGCTGAGCGCTTCGGCGAATACAGGGTAGGGGTGATTCATGAACATCACCGCTTCGCCGAAGCTCTGCATCGGCCCGATGATCTCGACTACCTTCTCGGTGCCCTGCGAGGACGAAAAGGCGAGCTTGACCTGGCCCGAGACCACGAAGTAAAAGCCGTGCGGCTGATCTCCACGCTGGAACAGCACCTCGCCGCGCGCCACCTGGCGGTCGCGGGTGTAGCGCGCGACCCGTTGCGCATCGGTGTCCGACAATTCGCAGAACAGCGGGATGCGGCGCAGCAGGGCAGGGATGTCGAGCGGCGACGTCTGGGGCATCTGAAACTCTCCGTCAGGGGGGCACAATTCTAATTCAGCCTGCCAACGGCCGGCGCCGTGGCTGCGCAGTCGAAAGGGAACTGGGGATGTACTATCTTGTAAAGAACCTGCATGTGACCTGCGTGGTGCTCAGCGCCACCGGCTTCCTGCTGCGCGGCAGCTGGATGATCACCGGCAACCCTTTGCTCCGGCACCGCCTCACCCGCGTGCTGCCGCACATCATCGACAGCACGCTGCTGCTGTCGGCGATTACCCTCGCAGTGATGATCGAGCAGTATCCGTTCAGCGCCGGCTGGGTCACCGCCAAGGTGGTCGGATTACTCGCCTACATCCTGCTCGGCACGCTGGCGCTCAAGCGGGGCCGGACCAGGCAAGTGCGTCTGGTCGCCCTCGCGGCGGCGATCCTGGTGTACGCGTGGATCGTGTCCGTCGCGCTGACAAAAGACATCGCGGGCTATCTCGCCTGAGTCACGCGCACGGCAGCGCCGGTGTGCTCAGCGTGTGCCGTGCTGATGCTGGATCAGGCGCTTCAAGCCGGCAGGATCGAGCAACTGGACGTGTTTCTGTTGCACCGAAATGAGACCGTCTTCCTGGAAGCGCGAGAATGCGCGCGAGACGGTCTCGAGCTTTAGCCCCAGATAAGAGCCGATCTCCTCACGTGTCATGCGCAGGTTGAACTCGCTCGCCGAGAACCCGCGTGCGGTGAAGCGCTGCGACATGTTGAGCAGGAAGGCTGCCAGGCGTTCCTCGGCGCGCATCGAGCCGAGCAGCATCATCACCCCATGGTCGCGCACGATCTCGCGGCTCATCACCTTGTGGAACTGCAGTTGCAGCCCCTCGACCTCGTGCGACATCTGCTCGAGCTTGTCGTAGGCGATCACGCAGACCTCGCTGTCCTCGA
>JBEOKH010000058.1:0-2091 GCA_040275625.1 Thauera sp.
AAAGTGGTCGAGCGCCATGGAACGTTGGGCTTTGCAGGAGTGTGCGGTCCCTCCACGAGGGACTGCCGGGAAAGGCCCGACGTTCAGAAGGAAGCGTTTCCCGGGAAGGGAAGAGGGGCGTGCGGAGGTGACGGCGGCACCTGCGAGGCCTGGGCCGAGCCGATCAAGAAGCGTCCTGCGCAAGAAGTCTCGCGGCCGATCTATACAGTATCAGAGCTGCGCCCATCGAACGGGCAAGGAGGCAGACAGGCAAACTTGTCGAATGGTCAGCATGCAGCCGTGCTGCGGTTCAGCTAGGCACCCACAACGGCACACTGTCGCCTGGCCTTCGGACCAGCCATGCAGACAGGTTCTGCGGCCCGTCACCTATGCAGGCATGCAGACATGCAAACCGCCATACGGGCCGGAGGGCCAACTGCCACGATTGCAGGCAGGCCTCAGGGCTGCGCGGGCGCCGCGCCGCAGCATCACGGCCGCGGGAATCCTTAGGAAACATGAAGGCCTCGGCGAAGCGTTACAACTTCCAGCACATCCCGTTTGACGTTCTTGCAACCTTATGCCTAAACAGCGCACCGCATGCCGGTCGGATTAGTGACGCCTTTACAACGGCTTCGCTTGATCTTGGCTTGCCAGCGGTGCATCGCCTTCCGCAGCGTCATGAAAGAGCGCCGGGCGTCGGTGCAAGGGGTAGCGAGTACCGTTTGTGGAGGCGTCATTTCATGCAAGTCATTACCATCGTGCAGACCAAAGGCGGCTCGGGCAAGACCACGACCACCATGCTTCTCGCATCTGCAGCACTGAACCTTGGGCGCCGCGTCACCCTGATCGATGGCGACGTCAACGCCCAACTCGGCCGTTGGCGCGACAGCTTCGAACTGGCCACCTGGGAAGGTGCGCATAAGCCCGACTGGCCGGAGAGCCTGGCGATCCTCTCGCCACCCGAGAGCGTCGAAGGGCTTCTGTCGCTCCTTGAGGTCGAGGAAGAACGTGGCGTCGATCTGGTCGTGATCGACACCCGGCCGGGCACCCATACTGACACCGAAGACTTCTGCCTGATCTCCGATCTCGTGCTGATCCCAGCCCGCCCCGTCTATGCCGAGTGGGAAATGACCCATCGCGCCGTCCTCTGGATGGACGACCTCCGCGCCTCGATTGCCGAGGGCGAGCGGTTCCCAGCGGTCCGGGTCCTCGTCATGGACGCGGGGCCGAAGATCATCGATGCCGCGACCCGGGAAGGGGGAATGGCGCAACTGCCGAAACGCGACCAGGACGTGCTGCAGGAGATCCTGCGTCTCGACCATCTCGACGTGATCGTCCCGCATTCGCGCATCCTCGAACAGCTGGGCTACCACGGTCCGCTCGGACCGGCGGCCCGCGCCAACGCCAAGGCACCCGGCGGTCGGCTGCTGGCGGACGCCATCACCCGCCAGCTTGAAGTCGCGGAACTCGTCCTGACAGGGATCGACGAGGTGATCCCTGCATGAGCCGTTTCCGTCTACCTGCACGCGTCGCACCCTCACCGGCGGCAGAAGAGCCGGGCTTGCAGAACTCCGCCGCGCGGCTGCGCTCGTCGCGCGAGGTGCAGTCACGCATTCTTGCCGAACGGCGAGCGCCGGAGGCGGGGCCAGCAGCAGAGACCATTGGGTCAGAACTTTCTGACTTGGCAAAGTCACGCTTGGAGGAGGCGGCAACAGCCGGGAAGAGGGAAGGGGAGGGCGGCCAGCCGTCTTCCCCGCCCTTGCCACCCGATGCGCCCGCTGCTGTGGTGGCGAAGCCCCGGAAAGAGAAGCTGGTGGTCCTGTTTCGGCTTCCACTGATAACCGAGAAGCGCCTGGAGCAGATCCCGGGTGCGGACGAGGTGACCCCGGCCTACATGCTGCGCGCTTTTGCCAAGGAAGCCCGCGCGGAACTTCGGCGGCTCTTGGCGGAAGAAGAGATCATGCCGCATGCAGATGAGGCGAGGCGCATCTTCGCAGTGTCGGCAACAGACATGGCGGTCGGCGAAGCAATGACCGTCTACGCCCAAGGCTCTGCGATCCGGGCCATGCATGCAGCCCTTGGTGACCCCTGGCAGATCGAGCCCCGGGCGAC
>JBEOKH010000059.1:0-1989 GCA_040275625.1 Thauera sp.
CAGCAGCGCTTCGTGCAGATCGCGCTGCGCCATCACCTGGACGAAGCAGGCGACCACCAGGGCCTCGCCCTCCCCTTCAGTCAGCACGAACTCGATCCAGTCGAGCACCGCCGTACCGACACCGATTCGGCGCAGGTCTGCATAGCCTTGCGGCCATTCAGCCTGCGGGTGACTGCGTAGCCACTGTGTCAGGCCCAGCGGGGTAAGACCTGTGTAATGCGGCTCGGCACGCCAGTAACGCGGATCGTCCCGGGGTGGCTGCCCGGCGTCCTGGTTCGAGCTTCGGCGCAGGAAAGCCGGAATGTCGTAGCTCCCAGCCTTGTTGTCCGTATCGCCGCGATCCGCACGCCGACCCGAGCGCAGCACCACGGGCGCATCGAAGGTATCTTCAAAATCGAAATACGCGCCGCTTAGCGCAGCCGGTGAGCCATAGTGCTCCGCCGCCTCATTCACGGTAAGCGGCGCCATGCAGGGCTCGTCGCAGAAGTCGAGACTGCCGAGCCCGCCAAAGCCAGCGGGCAGCATCGAGGGCACCTTCACGAGATCGGGCATGTCCGCCGGCTTGTCGGCTTCGGCACGCGTCTCGACGAGCAGGAAATGCGTAAGCGGGCTGACCAACTGATAGGCGACGGCCAGTTCGAGCGCCTGACGCGAGTGGGCGCCCTCGGCGCTGAGCAGGCTTTCGATCTGCGCGGCCACGGCCATCCGGCTGAGCGCCGCATCATGGTCGGCAGCAGTCAGGCTGGCTTCGCCCAGCGACTCGGGCGCCACGGCATGCGCGCGAGTGCCGACCAAACGCACCGCCCCATCCGGCACCTGCGCGAAGCGTGCCCACACGGTCACCGCGTCGCCGTCGAAGGCCGAGCCCGGTAGCGCGCTCATCCACACGGGCTTCGCACCTGCGGGCCACACCAACTCCAGGGACGCCATGCGCTGTGAGCGCAGGCGCGCAAACATGCGCAGGACGGCCGGCTCCACGGCCTCTCCCGGTGCGACGAAATCACAGGCCCCGCCGGTCTCGTCGGCCAGGCGGCGCAGCACACCCTCGGCAGGGGCGCTGCCAATACCGACGACGAAGACCCGGTGACCCAGCGCGCGCGCTTTCGCTACCGTGCGCTCGATCGCGTGGATCTGTCCGTCCGTGATCAGCAGCAAATCGACCGGCGCGGCACCTTCCCCAGCGCCGGGGCTTACCGATGCGTCTCCGGCCAGGGCCAGGGTGGAGTCCAGCGCCTTCTCCATCTCGGTCCCACCCAGATCCGCCTGCAACTGCGCCGCCCAGCGCTGCCCCGCCAGCCGGGTCGCGGGGCTCGTGCGCCACAGCGCGCGCGAGCGGTGCTCGACAGTGCTACCGAAGCGTGACAGCGAGAACCGCTCACCCTCGCGCAGGCCGGCGACGATGGCCTGCAGCGCACGTCGCGCAGCGGCGATGCTGTCGCCCTGCATTGAGCCGGAGCAGTCCACCAGGATCTTCACTGCGAGCGGATGTTCCGCCGCCGGCACGCGCGGGCAGAAACTCGCCAGCACGCTGACCGCGCCGGGTTGCACGGTGTCCTGCGCACACAGGGCGAGCGAATCCTGTGCGACCTCATCGAGCACGAGGATGAAGTCGCGATCGAGTTGGCCGCCGCGCGCAAGCGACACGAGCATCGCCGTCGTCTCGCCCTCACCTTCCAGGCGCATCGACAGCGGATGACTCGGCGAGCCGATCCTGGCGCGAGCCAAGGCGCCTTCAATACGGAGGCTGAGCTCGAACGGATACGACACCATCAGGTCATGCTCGACCACCTGGTGCGGCTTCAAGTCGGCATCGGCCACCGGATCGCCATAGCGCGGGGCGATCACCGTGGGCACCACCAGGCGCAGGCCATGCTGCTCGAACTGGAGCACCTGGGCGTAGCGTAGCCGCACCACACAGGTCTCCCCGGGTGCAAGGTTGCCCAGGTTCAGCGTGTAGCTGCCATCGAAATTCTGCTCGAGCAGGATGGC
>JBEOKH010000060.1:0-3621 GCA_040275625.1 Thauera sp.
CAAGCGTACTGACGCCCCCTCGGGGGGCAGCGAACGCAGTGAGCGTGGGGGTTGTATCAATTCAGTATGCGCCGAACCGTCTCAAGCGTACTGACGCCCCCTCGGGGGGCAGCGAACGCAGTGAGCGTGGGGGTTGTGTCAATTTATGCCTCGATGCGGTCGAACCAGGCCGACAGCAGCTTGTGGTAGCGCGTCTCGTCGAGCAGGAAGGAGTCGTGGCCGGCCGGGCAGTCGATCTCGGCGTAGCTGACCTTGCGCTTGTTGTGCAGCAGCGCGTAGACGATCTCGCGCGAGCGCGCGGGCGAGAAGCGCCAGTCGGTGGTGAAGGACACCACCAGGAAATCCGCGGTGGCACGCGCGAGCGCAGCGGGCAGGTTGCCGCCGTATTCGAAGGCGGGATCGAAGTAGTCGAGCGCCTTGGTGGTCAGCAGGTAGGTGTTGGCGTCGAAGTAGCCGGCGAACTTGTCGCCCTGATAGCGCAGGTAGGACTCGATCTCGAACTCGACGTCGTAGCTGTAAGTGTTGCGGCCGTGGCGCAGGCTGCGGCCGAATTTCTCCGCCATCGAGTCGTCGGACAGATAGGTGATGTGGCCGACCATGCGCGCCAGCTTGAGCCCGCGCGCCGGCACCACGCCGTGCGCGTAGTAGTGGCCGCCGTGGAATTCCGGGTCGGTGAGGATGGCCTGGCGGGCGACCTCGTTGAAGGCGATGTTCTGCGCGGTGAGCTTGGGCGCGGCGGCGATCACCGCGACGCAGCCGACACGATCGGGAAACTGCAGCGCCCACGACATCGCCTGCATGCCGCCGAGCGAGCCGCCCACCACCGCAGCGAAGCGCCTGATGCCGAGGCGATCGGCTAGGCGCGCCTGCGACTCCACCCAGTCTTCCACGGTGACGAAGGGAAAGTCGGCGCCCCACAGCGCGCCGGTGGCCGGGTTGATCTGGTTGGGGCCGGACGAGCCATAGCAGCCGCCGAGGTTGTTCACCCCGATCACGAAGAACTTGCGCGTATCGAGCGGCTTGCCCGGGCCGATGAGGTTGTCCCACCAGCCCACGTTGTGCGGCGCGTCGGCGTAGGTGCCGGCGACGTGGTGCGAACCCGACAGCGCATGGCATACCAGTACCGCGTTGCTGCGCTCGGCGTTGAGCGTGCCGTAGGTCTCATAGACCAGGTGGTAGTTGTCCAGCGTGCCACCGCTGCGCAGCGCGAGCGGCTCGGCGAACTCGGCCCGCTGCGGCGCGACCACGCCGACCGATTGGGGTGGGATCATTTTCGTCATCTGCAAAACAAAAAACCCAGTCGGCTACAAACGCGGACTGGGTGCCCTCGCTTTAGCCGTATTTGTTGAGCGCCCGCAAGCTGTTGATCAAATCGGCGCTAAGTGCCCGGAAGTTAGCGTCCGTGAAGGGAAAAGTCAAACGGCCGGCGTGATAAGATTTTTGCCTTGTTTCCGCCCTTCGCAAGCCATGATCCAGGTCCTCCTCAACGGCCAGCCCGAAGCGCTGGCTCCCGAACTCACGGTGCTCGCCCTGCTCGAGGCACGCGGCCTCGTCGGCAAGCGCCTCGCGGTCGAGCGCAACGGCGAGATCGTGCCCAAGGCCCGCCACGCCGAGGTGAAACTCGCCGACGGTGACCGACTCGAAATCGTCGTCGCGGTCGGGGGTGGCTGAAGGCGCAGCGCCACCGCGCCCCCCTGTAGGAGCGGCGGCGGCCGCGAACAAGGCGCCCACCGACCGCGACCCCGCTTCTTCCGACGCGAGGGCGCGGATACCGAACGGTCCGCGGATCGCGAACGCCCCGCGGATGCCGAATGCCTTGTTCGCGGCTGCCGCCGCTCCTACAGGCGCTTGTCGCCGCAACGGATTTTTCTTTCTCAGACAAACCCTCACAGGCTCTCAACATGAACGACCCCCTGGTCATCGCCGGCAAGGCCTATCATTCGCGCCTGCTCGTCGGCACCGGCAAGTACAAGGACTTCGCCGAGACGCGTGAAGCCATCGACGCCAGCGGCGCCGCCATCGTCACCGTGGCGATCCGCCGCACCAACATCGGCCAGAACCCGGGCGAGCCCAACCTGCTCGACGTGCTGCCGCCGGAAAAATTCACCATCCTGCCCAACACCGCCGGCTGCTACACCGCCGACGACGCGGTGCGCACGCTGCGCCTGGCGCGCGAGCTGCTGGACGGCCACGCGCTGGTCAAGCTCGAGGTGCTCGGCGACCCCAAGAACCTGTTCCCCAACATGCCCGAGACGCTCAAGGCCGCAGAGACCCTGGTCAAGGACGGCTTCGACGTCATGGTCTACTGCGCCGACGACCCCATCCAGGCGAAGATGCTCGAGGACATCGGCTGCTGCGCGATCATGCCGCTGGCCTCGCTGATCGGCTCCGGCATGGGCATCATCAACCCGTGGAACCTGCGCCTCATCATCGACAACGCCAAGGTGCCGGTGCTGGTCGATGCCGGCGTGGGCACCGCGTCGGACGCCGCGATCGCGATGGAGCTGGGCTGCGACGGCGTGCTGATGAACACCGCGATCGCCGCCGCCGGCCGCCCGGTGCTGATGGCAAGCGCGATGCGTAAGGCGGTCGAGGCCGGGCGCGAGGCCTTCCTCGCCGGGCGCATGCCGCGCAAGTTCTACTCGGCCGACCCGAGCTCGCCGACCCAGGGGCTGATCGGTTCATGAGCGAAATCGGCACCGAGCCCGTGGCTGGCGTCGAGATCATCGGCCGCGACAGCCCCGAGCACCGCTTCTCCAGCCGCAGCATCCGCAGCTTCGTGCTGCGCCAGGGTCGCATGTCCGAGGCGCAGCAGCGCTACCTCGACGACATGCTGCCGAAGATCGGCATCGACTACCGCGTTGCGCCGCTCGATCTGGACGAGGCTTTCGGGCGCAAGGGGCCGAAGATCCTCGAGATCGGCTTCGGCATGGGCGAGACCACGGCAAAGATCGCCGCGGCGATGCCGGACCACGACTTCCTCGGCATCGAGGTGCACACGCCCGGCGTCGGCGCGCTGTGCAAGCTGATCGCGGAAGGCAATCTGACCAACCTGCGCATCATGCAGCACGACGCCGTCGAGGTGATGCGCGACATGATCGGCGACGGCGCGCTCGCCGGCGTGCATCTGTTCTTCCCCGACCCTTGGCGCAAGAAGCGCCACTTCAAGCGCCGCATCGTGCAGGCCGACTTCGTCGCCGTGATCGCCAGCAAGCTCGCCCCCGGCGGCTATTTCCACTGCGCCACCGACTGGGAGGACTACGCGCACTGGATGCTCGAGTCCATCTCCGCCGAGCCGCGGCTGCACAACACCGCCGACGGTTTCGCGCCGCGCCCCGACTACCGGCCGCTGACGAAATTCGAAAACCGTGGTCTGAAGCTGGGTCACGGCGTGTGGGACCTCGTGTTCCGCCGCCGCTCCGAATGAACCGTTCGCCATCCGAGGAGACCGCGGCGTGATACGAGGTCTGTTTCGCTTCATCTACAACGTGCTGCGCATGTTCGTGCGCCTGCTCGACCTGGTCGTGCGCGGGGTCTTTTACGCGCTGCTGATTTTCGGCATCGGCGTGCTGGTGTCGTTCTTCTTCCATCCCGAGCCCGAGGTGCCCGCTGGGGCGGCGC
>JBEOKH010000061.1:0-1922 GCA_040275625.1 Thauera sp.
GGTCGCCCGCCCAAAACCCGCACCGGACACGGTCGAGGCCTTCTGCGACCTTACCGGGCTGCGCACGGCGCAGGTGGCCATGGTCGGCGACAACCGCCACGATCTGGAGATGGCGAAAGCGGGCGGGGCCGGCCTCGCCGTCGCCGTCCTGTCGGGCACCGGGACGCGGGAGAGCCTGTCGCCGCTGGCCGACGTCATTCTGGAATCGGTCGCGGACCTGCCGGCGTTTTTTTCCGGGCGGTGATTGGTGGCGTCCCTCCGGCCCTTCGGGCCACCTCCCCCGTAAACGGGGGAGGATCGAGGGCGCGGCCTGCCTCTCCTCCCCTGCGAAGCGGGGAAGGGGGACCGCCGAAGGCGGTGGAGGGGGCGCTCACGAGGCGGTGGAGGCGCTCACGAAGGTCCGGAGGGCTCACCCCCACGCCCACCTATCCCCGCAGCTCCCGCCTGAGGATCTTGCCCACCGGCGATTTCGGCAGCGAGTCGCGGAACTCGATGTGGCGCGGCCGCTTGTAGCCGGTGAAGTTCTTGCGGCAGTAGTCCATCAGCTCCGCTTCGGTGAGCGCGGGGTCGCGGCGCACCACGAACAGCTTCGGCGCTTCGCCGGAATGCTCGTCCGGCACGCCGATGGCCGCCACCTCGAGCACGCCGGGATGCAGCGCGACCACCTCCTCCAGCTCGTTGGGATAGACGTTGAAGCCGGAAACGAGGATCATGTCCTTCTTGCGGTCGACGATCTTGACGAAGCCCTCGGCGTTCATGAAGCCCATGTCGCCGGACCGGAAGAACCCGTCTTCGGTCAGGGCGCGGGCGGTCTCGTCCGGCCGCTGCCAGTAGCCCGCCATCACCTGCGGCCCGCGGATACAGATCTCGCCGACCTCGCCGAGCGGCAGGTCCTTGCCCTCCTCGTCGCGGATGGCGATGTCGGTGGAAGGGATCGGCAGGCCGATCGTGCCGGTGAAGTCCGCGTTGCGCACCCGGTTGGCCGTCGCCACCGGCGAGGTCTCCGACAGGCCGTAGCCTTCGGTGATCGTCACCTTCGTCAGCGCCTTCCAGCGCTCGGCCGTGCCTTTCTGCACCGCCATGCCGCCGCCCATCACCAGCACCAGCGGCGAGAAGTCTAGCTTCCTGAAATCCTCGTTGTTGAGCAGCGCGTTGAACAGCGTGTTGATGCCGGGGAAGAAATGGATCGGCTGCCTGCCGAATTCCTTGACGAAGCCCGGAATGTCGCGCGGATTGGGGATCAAGAGGTTGAGCGCGCCCTGCTGGATGCCCATCATCGCGTTCACCGTCAGCGCGAAGATGTGGTAGAGCGGCAGGGCGCACAGGAAGGTCAGGTCGGCGGGCTTCGGCCTCTCGACATAGGCGTCGTCCAGCCACAGCCGGAGCTGCTCGATGTTCGACACGAGGTTGCGGTGCGTCAGCATCGCGCCCTTGGCCACGCCCGTCGTGCCGCCCGTATATTGCAGGAAGGCGACATCGTCCGGCCCGACCGGCGCCGGCGCGCCGCCGCCGCCCCGTCCGTCCTTGAGCATGCGCGTGAAGGGCACGTGGCCGGGCAGCGACCAGGCCGGCACCAGCTTCTTCGCGTGGCGCACCACGAGGTTGACCAGCAGGCCCTGGAGGCCGAGCATGTCGCCCATGGTCGCCACCACGACGTGCTTCAGCGCCGTCTTCTCGCGCACCGCCTGCAGCGTGGCGCAGAAATTCTCCAGGATGAAGACGGCCTCCGCGCCGGAGTCCCTGAGCTGGTGCTCCAGCTCGCGCGGCGTGTACAGCGGGTTGACGTTGACCACCGTGCAGCCGGCGGCGAGCACGCCGGCCATCACCACCGGATATTGCAGCACGTTGGGCATCATGATCGCCACGCGGCTGCCCTGGGCGAGGCCACGCGCCCGCAGCCAGCCGGCGACGGCCGCCGAATC
>JBEOKH010000062.1:0-3601 GCA_040275625.1 Thauera sp.
GGAATCGGTGCGGCGCGTGCCGGGGCGTTCGGTTCGCGCCTTCCGGCGCTCCTACGCCGGCCGCGAGCGCGGTTTTGCTGTAGGAGCGGCGGAAGCCGCGAACGACGGCGGCTGGAATCGGTGCGGCGCGTGCCGGGGCGTTCGGTTCGCGCCTTCCGGCGCTCCTACAAGGCCGCTCCTACAAGGCGGCCCCTGTAAGGCGGCCGAGCGCGAGGCGTGGCGGCTTGGCTATAATTATGAATTCTCGACACAACCACCCCTACAGGAGGCAGCATGGCCCAGCGTCCGTTCAAGATCCTCGGCATCCAGCAGATCGCCATCGGCGGTCCCAGCAAGGACAAGCTCAAGACCCTGTGGGTCGACATGCTCGGCCTCGAGGTCACCGGCAACTTCGTCTCCGAGCGCGAGAACGTCGACGAAGACATCTGCGCGATGGGCGTCGGGCCGTTCAAGGTCGAGGTCGACCTGATGCAGCCGCTCGACCCGGACAAGAAACCCGCCGTTCACACCACCCCGCTCAACCACGTCGGCCTGTGGGTGGACGACCTGCCCAAGGCGGTCGAATGGCTCGGCGCCAACGGCGTGCGCTTCGCCCCCGGCGGCATCCGCCGCGGCGCCGCCGGCTTCGACATCACCTTCCTGCATCCCAAAGGCAACGAAGAATTCCCGATCGGCGGCGAGGGCGTGCTGGTCGAACTCGTCCAGGCCCCGCCCGAGGTGGTCGACGCCTTCGCGCGCGTCGCGGGCTGAGGCGGCCGCTTCACGGTCAAGGGTTCGCGGCTTCCGCCGCTCCTACAGGCGGCAGGCGCGATGGTTTCGGTAGGAGCGCCGGAAGGCGCGAACTTTCCCGCTCCCCCCAAAAAAACCACTCACCCTCACGCCTCGCCCCACGAGTGTCGGTTTTTTTTACACCGCGGCTTCGTTTGCGCCCCCTTCCGACCACCAATCCCATTGCGATCAATACCTTACAAAACCGGCATCATTATTGCTTTAATGACGCCAGCGGTGATCTATCGCCCTGGGTACCCTCAACGAAGACACTGACCCCATTCAGTTCGTCAAAGCCTGAAAGGATTGCGCACATGAAGAAACTTGCTCTGATCGCAGCGACCGCGTCGCTTGCAGCCCTCTCCACCGGCGCCTCGGCCGCCTCCTTCACCAGCACGATTCCCCTGCTGTCGGGCCACGTCTCGGCATCGGGTTTCTCTGACCTGGACGGCACCTTCAACCTGACCCTGCGCGACCTGGCCGGCACCGCCTCGATCGTGGTGCCGCCCAGCGGCGAGTACAACGTCTGGGCCAGCGGCACCGTCGCGGTCGATGCCAGCGCCAACGGCTCGGTCGACTTCGGCTTCACCCAGGCCACCCCCGCCTTCGCCGGCCACGGCACCGTCGTCACCACCGGCCTGACCGCGGGCACCTATCCGTTGAGCTTCGCGGCTGGCACGCTGGGCGCGAACGATACCTCGCTCGGCCCCGTCGGCTTCTCGGCCGATTACAACGGCATGATGTCGAACTCGTTGTTTGCCCTGCTCAACATGATCCTCGGCACCAGCTTCGTCGATCCGACGGGCGCGGGCACGGTCGGCGTTTCGGGCACGCTGTTCAGCGATGGCGCGAACCTCACCATCACCGAAAGCAACCTCAACTGGACCGGTTTCGAGGGTCTGATGAAGATGGCCGAAGCCAGGTTCGACAGCAGCCCGGACGATTTCGCCCAGGCCGCGTTCACCGTGCGCAACCTCCAGGTCACCGCCGTCCCCGAACCCGCCTCGCTCGCCCTCCTGGGCCTGGGCCTGGCCGGTCT
Organism: Thauera sp.; assembly: GCA_040275625.1. Lineage (GTDB taxonomy): Bacteria > Pseudomonadota > Gammaproteobacteria > Burkholderiales > Rhodocyclaceae > Thauera. Next base: position 1,808 of record JBEOKH010000062.1, read on the forward strand.
CGGCGCGATCCGTCGCCGCAAGCAGGCCTGATCCGCGTCCATCGCGCATCCCGCCCGACTGCAAACCGGCGCCCTCGCGAGGGGGTGCCGGTTTTTACGTTTACACTCGCCCCATGTTCGAAAAGATCCTCACCCTCTGCACTGGCAACATCTGCCGCAGCCCGCTCGCCGAAGCCCTGCTGCGCGATCGCCTCGGCGCGCGCGGCCGCCAGGTCAGCGTCAGCTCGGCCGGCATCGGCGCGCTCGTCGGCCATCCGGCGGACGAGACCACCCAGCGTGTCGCCCTGCGCCACGGCGTCGACCTCTCCGCCCACCGCGCCCGCCAGCTCACCCCCGAGATCACCCGCCACGTCGATCTCATCCTGGCGATGGAAAAACACCACCTCGAATACGCGCTGCACCTCGACCCCACCACCCGCGGCAAGGTGTTCCTGATCGGGCACTGGGACAAGGCCGAAGTGCCCGACCCCTACCGCCTCGGCGAAGAGAGCCACCAGCTCGCCTACGACATCATTTCGCACGCGGTCGATCAGTGGGTGGGCAAGCTGTGAACGCAGGTTAACCGGTTCGCGGCGTGCGCCGCGCCTGAACCGGGCACGCTGGCGCAGCGCGCGCCGCGGCTTCGATTCATCACCCCTTAACCTCGCCCCGGGATGCTCCCCGTTTGCCGCCACGCACGCGAGGCCCCACATGCATCCCGACTCCCTGCCGGCGCTCGCGCGGCTGCTGGGCGCGCTGTCGCTCGCCGGCTGCGGCGTTTCCGGCGCCATCCCGGTCGCCGACGCCAGGCCCGACTACCGCCTCGCCATCCTGCACATCAACGACCACCACTCCCACCTCGACGAATCCTCCCTCAGCCTGCGCCTGCGCACCGACGCCACCGATACGCGCAGCAACGTCGCCGTCAAGCTCGGCGGCTTTGCGCGGGTGGCGGCGGCGATCGACGAACTCGCCGACAAGCACGCCAATGTGCTGAAGCTGCACGCCGGCGACGCGGTCACGGGCACCCTCCACTACACCCTCAGCGCGGGCAAGGCCGATGCCGAGCTGATGAACCAGGTCTGCTTCGACGCGATGGCGGTCGGCAACCACGAGTTCGACGCCGGTGACGCCGGCCTCAGGACCTTCATCGATCACCTGTGGGCCAGCCCGCGCTGCCGCACCCCGGTGCTGTCGGCCAACCTCGCAGTGCGCGCCGGCTCGCCGCTCGCCCACCACAGCGTCACCGCCTCGGCGGTGTTCGAGCGCGGCGGCGAACGCGTCGCCGTGGTCGGGCTCACCACCGCCAGCAAGACGCAGACCGCCTCGCGGCCCGACGCCGGCACCCGCCTGCTCGACGAGGTCGCTTCGGCCCAGCGCGAGATCGACCGCTTGCGCGCGCGGGGCATCGACAAGATCGTCCTGCTCTCCCACCTCGGCTACCCCCGCGACCAGGCGATCGCTGCAGCCCTGTCCGGCGTCGACGTCATCGTCGGCGGCGACTCGCACACCCTGCTCGGCGACGGCAGCCTCGCCCGCTACGGCCTGTCGCCCGCCGGCACCTACCCCACCGAGGTGCGCAACCGCGACGGCGCGCGGGTCTGCGTGGTTCAGGCCTGGCAGTACAGCGCCGTGGTCGGCGAGCTCGAGGTGCTGTTCGATGGCGCGGGCGAGGTCAAGGCCTGCGCCGGCCAGCCCCATGTGCTGATCGGCGGCCCCCTCGGCACCCTCGAGGGCGCCGCGCTCGCCGCCGCGCGCGCGGACCTCGCCGCCGCACCCGCGCTGCGCGTCACCGAGCCCGCCCCGGCGAGCGCC
>JBEOKH010000063.1:0-4036 GCA_040275625.1 Thauera sp.
GCGCCACGGACGACGCGGCCACGCAGGCAAAGCTGCCGCCGGCCGAGGCGGCGGCGCTGCGCGAGGGCATCGAGCGCCTGCTCGCACTCGACGCCGAGATCCGCAGCCACACCGACCCCTTTCTCTCCAGCGTGCGCAAGCTGCTGTCCGCCGGGCGGCAGGAGCGTGCGCTGCGCAATGCCTACGGCGCGCTCGCGCGCTGAAGCCCGCTTGCGGCAACGGGTAATCACATGAACATCCGTGGCGGCTGCGGCGCTTGTTGCGCAGCGCTTGAAACGTTCGCGGCTTCCGCCGCTCCGACAAGGGCCGATCGCTACCTTCACAGGATCCGCACAAGCCGCAAACCTCCACGTAGGAGCGGCGGAAGCCGCGAATCTTTTCATCAATCCACCCCAGCCCTGCTTCGCCCCGCTCGGGCCCGACAACCAGGCGCTATGGAGCGCCCGCGATGATCCCCTCCGACCTCGCCGCCCGCCTGCGCCTGATCAACGAAGCGAGCTTCTTCGAGACCGAGCCGCCGCTCCCGGGGCTGCAGCGCGTGCGCGAGATCCAGTCGCGCCTGCCCGAGCTGGTGCCCGGCCAGCGCTTCTTTGCGACCCTGCAGCGCACCCTGCCCGATGGCAGCTTCCAGGCCGTGGTCGCCGGCAAGGAGCTGACGCTCGCGCTCAACACCGCCGCGAAGTCAGGTGACACGCTCGAGCTCGAGGTGTCGCAGGTGACGCCGCGCGCGGTGTTCGCGCGCGTGGTGGGCGGCGAAGCCGCGGTGGCCGCCAACGCATCGGCGCAGACGGCGCTGAGCCAGACCGGCAAGCTGATCAGCTTCCTGCTCACCGGCCAGCCCGCACCGTCGCCGGCAAGCCTTGCCGGCAACCGGCCGCTGCTCGACGCACCGCCCGGCACCGGCAGCCAGCTGGTGCCGGTGCTGCGCCAGGCGCTTGGGCAGAGTGGGCTGTTCTACGAATCGCACCAGGTGCAGTGGGTGCTCGGCAAGCTCGACACCGCCGCGCTGCTGCGTGAGCCGCAGGGTCAGCAGTCGGCGGCGGCCGCGGGGAATGCAGCGGGGGCCAATGCACCTCAAGCCAGCTCGCCAGCGGGCGGCATCGGTGCGAACGCCGCCACGCAGGGCGCAGCGGCCGCCCCCGACACCGCAGCGGCCCGGGCCGGCACGGCCCGCATCGACGCCGCGACTGCGACCCGAGCCGGCAGTGAGGTTGCCGTCGGCCACGCCGGCGCTGCAGATGCCGAATCCACCCAGGCCAGCGCGGCGCGCATCGCCGCGGCCGACGCTTCCGCTGTCCGTGCCCCCATCCCAGAACGCCTGATGCCGGTCGTGCACCAGCAGCTCGACGCGCTCGCCACCCAGCAATACGTGTGGCAGGGCCAGGCCTGGCCGGGACAGACGGTGGAGTGGCTGATCGAGGACCCCCAGCACGAGGGTGACGGCGACGGCAGCGAGGCGGCGGCACCCACCTGGAACACCACCCTGCGCCTGACCCTGCTGCGCCTCGGCAGCGTCGAGGCGCAGCTGCACCTGACCCCCGCGGGCGTCGCGCTGCGTCTGCGTGCCGACGACGACACCACCATCCAGACCCTGGACGGGGGCGCCGTAGCGCTCGCTTCTGCGCTGGAAGCGGTCGGCCTGAAGCTCACCGGCCTGGTGGTGGAGCGCCGCAATGGCTGAGCCCCGCACGCCGCAACGCAACGAGGCGGTCGCGCTCGCCTACACCGCCGGCGAGGCCGCCCCGCGCGTGGTCGCCAAGGGCAAGGGCGTAGTCGCGCGCGAGATCCTCGAGCGTGCACGCGAGGCTGGCGTGTTCGTGCATGAGTCGCCCGAGCTGGTGGCGTTGCTGATGCAGGTCGACCTCGACGCACGCATCCCGCCGCAGCTCTACATCGCGGTGGCCGAACTGCTCGCCTGGCTGTATCGCCTCGAACAAGGCGCGGATGCCGGCGCCCCTCCGGCCGCCCGCGACCTGCCCGAGTCGCTCCACCCCCAGCCACCTTCGACCGCGCGGTGAGCACCCAGCGCCGCGGTTCGCGCCTCCCGGCGCTCTCACCGGGAAACCACGCTGCCCTTCTGGGGTGGGATGAAGGAGCGGCGCAAGCCGCGAGCTGCCGCCTCGATGCGCTGCAGGCTTCCCCCCGCCGCGCCCCGGGGGCGTGTCTCGTGATATAAGAAAACGTGTTTGTGCAGCGGTCCTGCGCTGCCCCAAGCGACGAGCCCCAAGGCATGACGATCGACCCCGACGACACCCGTATCGAACTCATCCACGCCGACGACGAGGCGAAATACGTGCTGCGCGACGGCCGCGAGATCCTCGCCATCCTGCGCAACCTGGTCGCGGGGCGCGCGCTGGTGAGCGCGCGCCTGGCGCCGGGCAGTGAGTCGGTGCTGTCCACCCTGATCGAAGTCGCCGAGGACGGCAGCAGCGTGCTGCTCGACGGCTGTGCCGACGCGCAGCAGAACGCGCGCATGGAACGCGCCGAGGCGCTCGACTGCGTGACCCAGCTCGACAAGGTGCGTATTTCTTTCCTGCTGCGCGGCCAGCGCTTCGTTGAAGAGGGCGGCAGCCCGGGGTTTCGTGCGGCGCCGCCCGATGCACTGCTGCGCCTGCAGCGGCGCGAGTTCTACCGCCTGCAGACGCCGATCTCGCAGGGCGCGGTGTGCACCGTCACCCTGCCGCGCACCGACGGCGGCCGCAAGGAAGCCGACCTGCGCATCCTCGACATCAGCGGCGGCGGGGTGGCGATCGCGGTGCCGCCCGTCGGCGTGCGCTTCGAGAAGGGCAGCGCCTTCCCCGACAGCCTGCTGCGCCTGCCCGACACCGCACCGATCCGGACGCGCCTGATCGTGCGCAATCTGTTCCGCATCACCAGCCGCGGCGGCGCCGAAGTGCTGCGCGCGGGTTGCGAATTCGCCGATCTGGCGCGCGGCGCCGAGGACGCGATCCAGCGCTACATCCTGCGCATGGAACGCGAACGTGGCCGTCTGTGAGCGCCCGCCTTCGACCCATCCACACTGCGCCCCTGCCCACGTAGATCAGATCGACCCCATGGCCGAACCCAGCACGCCGACCGCGCTCGACAGCGCCGGCAACGATGAACTCGAAAAGTACACCCTGCGCGGCCGGCGCCAGATCGTGCAGCTGCTGCAGGACCTCATCGAGCATCGCTGCCTGATCGCCGCCCACAGCGGCGGCGGGCAGTCGTTCATGACCGCGGTACTCAGCGTGGACGAGGATCGCAACCACGTGGTGCTCGACGCCAGCCCCGACCCGCTGGCCAACCGCCGGGCGCTGGCCGCCAGCCGCCTGCTGTGCGTGACGCAGCTCGATGGCATCCGCGTCCAGTTCCCGATCGCCGGGCTCACCGAAGGGCAGGAGCGCGGGCACGCGGTATTCCACGCCACGCTGCCGCTGCAGATGCTGCGCCTGCAGCGGCGCGAGTTTTTCCGCCTGCACGTGCCACTGGCGCACGAACTGGGGTGTCTGCTGAAGGCCGTGGACCTCGCCCGCAAGCCGGTGGAGGTGCTCGCGCGCGTCATCGACATCGGCGGGGGCGGGATCGCGGTGAGTCTGCCGACAACCGCTGCGGAGCTGGTGATCGGCAGCGTCCTCAAGGAATGCCGGCTCGCGCTGCCCGACGGCGATCCGATCGAGCTCGACCTCGAAGTGCGCAACCTCAACCGCCAGACGCAGCGCAACGGCACCGAGCAACTGCGCGTCGGCCTGCGCTTCGCCGCACTGCCACGCACCGCCGACACCCGCATCCAGCGCTACATTTTCAAGACGGAGCGCGAGCTCAACGCCAAGGCGCGCGGAGGTTTGTAAGCTGCCACATCCGCCCCTGCAGAAGCGGCGCAAGCCGCGAACACGGCACATGAAACACGCACCAACGCCACCGAACGGCCGCATTCGCGGCTGCCGCCGCGCCTACAACAAGACCACCGCTTGCCGGGACGCCCTGAAGGAGCGGCGGAAGCCGCGAACACGGCACTTGGCGCGACCGGTCAGACCGGCATGTTCATGATGTCCTG
>JBEOKH010000064.1:0-4058 GCA_040275625.1 Thauera sp.
TGGCTGGAAGTGCGGATACAACACCAGCCGGGGCGCATCGGTGGCGTCGTTCGTGTCGTGCGGCGCCGACGCATAGTCCAGATGTAGGTGATAGTCGGTGATGCCGCCGTCCCAATAGGCGCCGGGCGGTGCGCCGGGGATGTCACCACGCGCTCGAGCCATCCGCCCATCGCGGCACGGCGAGCACGTCGTCCGGCGCGAGGCCGCGTTCGCGCAGCCGGGCGCGCGCGAACGGCCCCGCGCAGATGCGCAGCGCTGCCGTCATCGGCAAGGCCCGGAGGCGGCCGCGCTCACGGCTTGAGCGGCGCCCAGCCCGGATGGTCGTATTCGCGACCGTAGAAGTTCAGGGTCTCGGCCGCACGCAACAGCCCCAGTCGCTTCGCGGCGAGACGCGGCGCATCGCGCATCAGGCCGGCGCCGTCGGTGATGTCACCGAGCAACCACTGCAGGTGGCGACCGGCACGGTTATGGAAATCGCGTCCCGCGCTGATCGCCGCGACCTGATCGATGATCTGCCCCGCAAGTGCGACCTGACCCGCCTCGTCGAGATTGGCCGCCAGCCCCCCGGCAACGGTGTCGCGCAGGCGCGCCATGCCCTCGCGCAGGCGCTCGTCGGTCGGGCGCGGCAAAGCCTCTGCGGTCGACTGCAGCTTCGGTTGTGGACGAGCCTCTTCAGCGGCCGCAGCGGCTGCAGCGGGTGCCGCGGCCGCACAGGTGGTCAGGAAGGCGGCAATCAGGATACGGAAGCGCATGCACGATCTCCGGTTGGAGGCAAAGGTCGCCATGCTACGCGCAAGCCTGCCGGCACGGATTGAAGTGGATCAAGCACGACGGTCGGTCCGCTCCGCCGGCGCGCAGGGTGCCGACCCGACCACGGTCACGCACTGACCGGGCGCGTCGGCGTACAGCGTCGGTAATCCGGGGGCCGGCTCGGCGACGTGAATCACCCGGCTCCATTGCGCATCCGCGGGCAGCAGCGCCTCGAGCCGGTTCGGCCAGCGCAGGATCGCCGCCTCGTCGAGGGTGTTGCCCGTCAGCTTCGGAAAGAGCGCGAAGTAAAGCAGATCGGCCTCGATCAGCTCGTTGAGGAAGTGGGTGCCCAGCGAGACATCCGGCACCAGATGCGCGTGCATCGCGACGATCTCGCACAGCGCGGCGACCCGGTTGATCTCGGAGAACAGCACAGGGATGCCGAGAAACGGATCCCTCGACCCCCAGCGCCCCGGACCGAGCATCAGCACGCAGTGCTCGCCGGGCAAAGCGTTGAGGCGGCCGAGCACGCGCGTGACCGCCATGCGCTGCGCCTGGTCGAGCGCCGCGAAGGCGGCCGGGCGCACGAGCACGATGCGGTCGGGGCGGATCGCCCGGCTCGGCCCGATCACTGCGCCGCGCGCCTCGAGCAGGCGCGGCGCATCGACCGGCGGCTTGACGTCGTGCACGCCCTCGACGCTGCGCACCTGCATCGGCCGGCACTGCAGCAGGTTGATGCGGTAGCCCCCATCGGGCACGAAGTTGAGCGCGAACTCGATCTCCACCGGATGCGCGTAGGCGGCGTGGAGGGCGCCCAGGAGCCCACGCAGGTCGGCCACGAAGCCGGTGTGCGCGATCAGGCCGTCGAAGGTCAGGAAGGGCGGCCGGTCCTCGGCCTCGCGGGTGGTGAACAGGTCGTGCGGGAAGTCTGCGTGGCCGCGGACCAACTCGGCGAAGGGGCCGGAGACCACCGCGTTGCGCTCGAGATCGAGGCTGTCCATGCGGCGCTGGGCGTGGCGTGCAATCGCGCCGAAGCTGGTTTCCGGACGCAGTTCGGGCTCATCGAGCGCGATCAGCCGGGTGTAGTCGTCGTCGCTGCGATCGACCGCGCGCGTGCCCAGGCCGGCCACCAGGCGCACCACGCCGGCCTTCATGTCGATGCGCGGATTCCACGGATAGGGGTTGACCGAAAGGCCGACCCCGGCGGCGTGCGGGTTGAACCAGCGCCCGCCGGCAGTCCCCGACACCCGCATGATCAGCAAGGCCATCTGCTCGTGCTCGTCGAGCAGGCCGCGGCGCTTGCGGTAGCGCAGTGCCTCGTCCGACAGCGTGCTCGCATAGACGCGGCGCACCGCATCGAGCAGGTCGGCGAGCCGCTCCTCGCGGGTGCCGCGGTTGGCGCAGAACACGCTGTCGTACTGCCCGGCGAAGGCGTTGCCGTAGCGGTCCTCGAGCCGCGAACTCGAGCGCACGATGAAGGGCCACTCGCCGAAGTAGTCGAGCATCGCCTCGAACTGGCGCAGCGTCGCGTCCGGGAAGTGTCCGCGCAGGATGCGCGCGCGGGCGCCCTCGTCGCCGTCCAGTCCCTGCAGGAAGCCTTCGGGATCGCGCTGGCGGCGGCGCACCCACCACAGCCCGTTGATCGTGAAGAAGGTATCGAAGACCTCGCTGCCGACGTGGAAGGAGTCGTGGGCCTCGAGCCGCCCGTGAAGCTCGGGCAGGTCGCGGCGGACGATCGCACGCGCGAGCAGCATCCCCGCCGCCTTGCCCCCGATCGTGCCGATGCCGATCATGCGCGCGCGCACCGCGATCAGGTCGTCCACCGCGAGATAGCGTGCGATCAGGCGCTGCAGGCCGGGCTCGTCCGGAAACAGCAGCCGTGCAAGGCGCCCGAACGCGACCGCCTCGGCAGCGAGTTCCGGCGTACCGGCCGTTCGCAGCGCGGCGAGCGTGCGCGCCTGGTCGAAGAGCCGCTGCCAGTGGCTGCGCACCTGCTCGTCCTCCAGCCCGGGCCAGCCCGAACCCGTGAGGATCTCGGCCACCGTGCCGCTGTCGGCAACGGCACGGAAGCGGTCGCGCGGCTCCCAGGCGTGGATCAGGTTCATCACCGCGGCCGAGCGGTGCTGCACCTTGATCGGCCGGATATACAGCCGCCCGCGGCAGCGGAACACGTCGAGCAGGTACTGCGTGGTGTCGGTGATCATGTCCATGCCGGCGTGCGCGTGGCGATTGCGCAGTACGGCGAAGTAGGTCACCGTGTCGAGGTCGAACAGGCGCGGGCAGGTCAGGCGGAAGAAGTTGCCGAGCATGCGATCCGACAACCAGGCGTCGGCCAGCTCCGACAGGCAATCGAAGACGTACATCGTCTCTCGCCCGGCGGCCTCGATCACCGAATGCACCTGGTCGACGAAGGCGTCGAAGCCATCCTGCGGTTGCGGCTGGAAGATTTCTGCGCCACTGTCGTCCCCGAGCAGCGGAGGGTGAGCGGCAAAGCGGAAATAGATCAAGCGCCGCCCCAATGCACGTGCGGCCTCGGCATAGGGCAGCACGAGCGCGCGGTAGTCGTCGAGCGACTGCACCTGCCAGACGATGTTGTCGCCACGTGCGACGCCGCGCAGCACTGCATCGAGGCCCGCCAGCCCGGTGGTCGGCGCGAATCCCGGATCAGGCGTGATGACGGCAGGACTCACGGGAGGCTCCTCGCAGGATCGTGTGAGAACGGGATTATGCGCACAAGCGGCGCAGGAACTTTCCTTCGTGGCTGCATTCTTTTGCGGGGCGAGCACCGATTGCTCGGCGTAGTCAATCTGCCCCCCACACTCGCCTGACACCCGATACCTTTCTCACGACGCCCGACGACCTGATGCCCCGACCGCAGCCTGCCCGCCTCCTCCTCCCGGCCCTTGCCCTTGCACTGCTCGCAGCCTGCTCCGCCGAAGTGCCCGACATTCACCCGGACAAACCCGTCACCCAGCGCCGCGATGCCTTCAAGGCCCTGCTGCGCAGCAGCGAGCCGATGGGCACGATGATCGCCGACCGGCGCTTCGACCCCGGAGCCTTCGCCCGCCTCGCCGAGGGGCTGGTCGCTGTGCGCGACAAGCCGTGGGGGCACTTCGGCCCCGACACCGACTACCCGCCGACCAAGGCACGGCGCGCGGTCTGGGAGAAGCCGGCTGAATTCGAGCGTCGCCGGGCCGATTTCATCGCCGCCACCGAGCGCGTGCTCGCCGCGGCGGCGGCGCGCTCCGAAGGCGATGCGCGCACCGCGGTGGCTGCGCTGCAGGACAGCTGCAAGGCCTGCCATCGCG
>JBEOKH010000065.1:0-2541 GCA_040275625.1 Thauera sp.
CGGTGGTGCTCAGCCGCGCCTGGTCGCTCGCCCGCCGCGGTGACGAGCGCCTCCGCGCGAGCGAGCTGCACTGGATGAAGCTTCATCTCCTGCTGCACGGCGCACCGCTCGCCTTCGCCTACTGGATGCTGTTCGCCCCCGCGGACGCGGCGGCCCTGCCCCGGTGGGCGCTCGCCTTCGCCCCGTTCTTCCTGAGCGGCCACCTGACCTGGAAGGCCCTGCACGCCCGCTTCGGAACTGTGCTCTACGCCCTCTTCGCCCGCGGCAATGCTGCGCTCGGCATCATGAGCCTGGCGCTGGCCAGCGCCAGCCAGGTTGTCGACAGCAGCGTGCCGCCGATGCTGCTGGGGCGGCTGCTCGCGCTCTATGTCGGCGTGCACTTCCTGGTGACGGCGTTCGCGGTGCAGCGCATCGCGCACGATTTCGAACCCGGCGCGCGCTGAGCGCAGACGCCGGGCGAGGCCCCCGCACGGCGCACAGCCAACAGACAGTGAAAAAAAACGCGGCCGTAGCCGCGTCATTTTTTTGGCTTGCCAGCGCGGCGCGCCCCAGAGCGCGCACGCGCCGGCCGAAGCCGATCAGGCCGCCTTGGTCAGGCTGCGACGGCGGGTGCCGCCGAAGCCCAGCGCTGCAAGCGCGCCACCGAGCAGCACCAGGGTGCCGGGCTCGGGAACCTGCGTGACGTTGACGCTGGTAAGGCCAGCGAGGGTCAGGCGGTAGTCGCCGGGCAGCAGGCCCGTGATAGCCAGCGAGAAGGCGCTCGCAGCGGTTCCGAGGCTATGCGAGGTCGTCGAAGTGCCCGGACCGGCGCCGAGGGTCTCGTTCAGGCTTTCCGGATCGGTCTCGGTGCAGGAGGTGGTACCGACGCAGATCACGTTACCCGACACGCCATCAGGCGACCAGCTCACGAACTGAGTAGGAGTCCCCGACTTGTTGAGCGTGAAGTTCGCCGTCATGTTCGACTGCGCGAGACCCGACACGTAGGGCGGCACCAGGGTCACGTCGGCCTCCATCTCGGGGTTCGCCATGAAGCTCAGCAGCATGTTCGCCGTATCGGGCAGCGTGAACGAGAACGTCCAGGTGGTGTTCGACTGGATGTTGGTCGAAGCCTGGCCCTGGCCGGCGCCGAGCACTTCGGCCTCGGCGACCTGCATGCTGGACGACGGAACGCCGTCGACGAGCTGCGCGGTGGTGATCTCGGCGTTCGAGTTGGCGAAGGTGCCGGTACCCTGGCCGTACAGCGCATAGTTGGTGTCGGCGCGGGTCACCGAGCTTCCGGGGGCATTCGCCGCAGGGACGTTCAACACGGGCCCGGCACCGGTACCGCAGTTGCCTGCCAGGCTGCTGCAGCCGGCGGCGAAGGCCTGGGTGCTGCCGTTCAGGGTCGCGGAATCCTCGACGTTGAACGAGAACTGCGGGTTCAGGTTGGTGATCGCCGCACCGGTGCCGGCATTCACGAAGCCGATCGACAGCCCGCTCAGGTTCAGCGACGAACCCGCATATACGCTGGCCGCGGCCTGGCCTGCGAAGCCCATCGTGAGCGCGCCGATCAGCGCCGTCGCAAGCGTCGTTTTCTTGATGTTCATGATTTCCTCCGTATCTATGAAGATTCGCGCAGGGGTCGGGCGCTTGCGATCTGGTTGTTGCCAGCACCGTTAGTCTGCTCGCCTAACATTAAGCAAATAGCGGGCCAGAAATTTTAAACTCCTTTGCTTCAAGACTTTGCAGGCCAGCCTCGATATTCATCGCGCCTGAAAGCGGACCGAGTGTAAAAAAAACCGACACTCCCGATCGGGTTCGCGAGTGCTCACTCGGTACCCCGCCGAGCGCTCGCGCGCAGCGGCCGGCGCAGCGACCGCGCCTGCGGCGACGCGGAGAAGCCGACCCGGCACAGGAAGGCGAAATCGTCCGCCGGCGCGGCGCTGGCGAGCTTGTCGAAGCGCTGCGCGAGATCCTGTGCGGCCGCATCGATCCCGCGCTGCGACGACATCGACCGCCCGGCCTGGACATACCAGCGGAAGATCACCGGGGTCATCTCGGGCTGCAGGTGCATGCCCGCGGCCTCGGCGGCCAGCCACAGGCGCTGCATCGCTACGCCAGCGGCGACAAAATCGCCGAGCGTGCGCAGCGGGCGCGCCGGAGTCATCAGCACATGTGCCGCGCAGCCCAGGGCCGGCAGCAGATCGAGCTGAACGCGCGGCGCCACGGTGCCGAACAGGTAGCGATTGAAGAAATCCACCCTGCTCCAGCGCTGCATCACCCAGCGCATCAGGCGCGCAGTGACGGGATCGACGCCAACCGCCTGCTCCGGAATGCGGTCGTCGCTGAAGCGCGCGCCCCATTCGATGATGCTGCGATGCACGCTGAACGCCTCGGGCATCGTCAAGCGGATGCGCGCGCTGTGCCACAGCAGCTTTGCCACCGCCCAGCGCCCTTCGAAGCCCTCGAAGAAGCGCAGCCGAAAAGCGGGGCCGACGGCCGCCGCGAGCGTCTCGCGCCCGCCCGGCCCGAGCGCGGTGACGCGCATCGGGCGCCGCTGCA
>JBEOKH010000066.1:0-6463 GCA_040275625.1 Thauera sp.
CCCGCCCCGCACGTCCCGCCCCATCACCGCCCGGTTCGCGGCTGCCGCCGCTCCTGCCTGAATCAGGGGGATCGCGGCTGCGGCCGCCCCTACCGGGTCTCGGCGGGGGTCTCGCGCGTCACCAGGACCTGGTCGATGCGGTAGCTGTCGATGTCGACGACCTCGAACTTGTAGCCCGCGTAGAGCACGAAATCGGTGCGTTTGGGCACCTTGCGCAGGCGGTACATCAGGAAGCCGGCCACCGTCTCGTAGTTCTGGAAACCTTCGAACACGTCGATCTCGAGCGCCTGCATGACGTCCTCGATCGGCGTTGCGCCGTCGATCAGCCAGGAGTTGTCGTCGCGACGCACGATCAGCTCTTCCTGGAAGGGGCTGACGAGATCACCCATCACCGTGTTCATCACGTCCTGCAGCGACAGCAGGCCGACCACCAGCGCGTATTCGTTGAGGATGAGCGCGAAGTCTTCCTTGGCATCGCGGAAGCGCTCGAGCGCCTCGAACAGGGTGAGCGTATCGGGCAGCATCAGCACCTTGCGCACGATCGGCTGGGTGCGCAGCGACAGGTCCTGGCCCTGCACGATGCGCGGCAGGATGTCCTTGGAGTCGACGTAGCCGATCACGCTGTCGATGCCGCTCTCGCACACCGGGAACTTGCCGTGCGGGTGCTCGGCGATCTTGCGGCGGATGCTTTCCTCGGACTCGGAGAGGGTGAGGAAGACGATGTTCTCGCGCGAGGTCATCGCCGAGGGCACGATGCGCGAGTCGAGCTCGAAAACGTTGCTGATCAGGTGCTGCTCCTGGCGCAGCAGCGCGCCGGCCTGCGCGCCGGCGTCGGCCATGGCCATGATGTCGGCGGCGGTGATGTCCTCGATGCGCGCGCTCGGCACCTTGAACCAGCGAAAGATGAGGTTGGCCGCGCTGCTGAAGACCCACACCAGCGGCGCGAATAGCCACATGCAGACCTGCATCGGCTGCACCACGGCGACCGCGATGCGCTCGGGCTGGAGCATCGCGAGGCGCTTGGGCATGAGGTCGGCGAACAGCACGAACGCCGAGGTGACGAAGACGAAGGAGACGATGAAGGCGACGGTGTCGAGGGCAGTTCCGTCGTAGAGGGGGCGCAGTAATTTCACGATGTGGGGCGACAGCGTCTGCTCGCCGACGATACCGCCGAGGATGGCGACGGCATTGAGGCCGATCTGCACCACGGTAAAGAATTTGCCCGGGCTGTCCTGCAGCGCGAGCACGTGCTGCGCGTTGATCTGGCCCCCTTCGGCCATCAGCCGCAGCTTGATCTTGCGCGAGGCGGCAAGCGAGATCTCGGACATCGAGAAGAAGGCGCTGACTGCGATCAGCAGCAGAATGATGAACAATTCGTTGAGCGGCACGACGACTCCCTTGGGATGAAGGCCCCGCCGGAAGGCAAAACCAGAATCGAGGCAGCGAGTCTATCACCGCGGCCGGACCGCCATTTGGGGCCAGATGGGGATTCGGACGCTGCCGTTCGCGGCTACAGGGGCCGGCGTTTCGGTAGGAGCGCCGGAAGGCGCGAACGCGGCGATGGAGCTCCACAGGTGTGTCGCGTGCGGGGGCGCCGACGTTCGCGGCTGCCGCCGCTCCTACAGGGGCATCGGAACGGCTGGGGTTACCGTAGGAGCGCCGGAAGGCGCGAATGCGGCGGCTCCGGCGGATGGTCGCGGCGCGTTGCGGCGTGGCGGGTCGACGAAAAACCCGCCCGGCGCGGGTGCGCGGGGCGGGCCTGGAGTGCGGCGCGGTTGCAGGAACCGCGCAGATCGGTCAGTGCGACGACGCGGTCGACGCGCCGACGCCGGTCTGGGCACGCACGTACTGGTCTTCGAAGGCTTCCTTCTCGGCTACCGCGGCCTTGCTGCTGTCGAGGGTCGAGAACAGCCAGGTCATGAAGAACGCGATCGGCATCGAGAACAGCGCGGGCTGGGTGTAGGGGAAGATCGCCGAGGCGTTGCCCAGCACATCCACCCACACCGACTTGGACAGCAGCACGAACAGCACGGCGCTGATCAGTCCGGAGTAGCCGCCCACGAGGGCGCCCTTGGTGGTGAGGCCCTTCCAGTACATCGACAGGATCAGCACCGGGAAGTTGGCCGAAGCCGCCACGCCGAAGGCGAGCGCGACCATGAACGCGATGTTCATCTTCTCGAAGGCCATGCCGAGCAGGACCGCGACCACGCCCAGACCGATGGTGGCGAACTTCGACACCCGCAGTTCGGTGGCTTCGTCAGCCTTGCCCTTCATGATGACGCGCGAGTAGATGTCGTGCGAGATCGCCGAGGCACCGGCCAGCGCCAGGCCGGCCACCACCGCGAGGATGGTCGCGAACGCCACCGCCGACAGGAAGCCGAGCAGCAGGTTGCCGCCGACCGCGTTGGCCAGGTGCATGGCGATCATGTTGCCGCCGCCGATGACCTTGCCGCCGATGACGCCACCTTCGAAGTACTGCGGGTTCTGGCCGACGATGATGATCGCGCACAGGCCCATGATGGCGATGACGTTGAAGAAGTAGGCGACGATGCCGGAGGCGTAGAGCACCGACTTGCGTGCTTCCTTGGCGTCGGTCACGGTGAAGAAGCGCATCAGGATGTGCGGCAGGCCGGCGGTGCCGAACATCAGGCCGAGGCCGAGCGAGATCGCAGTGACCGGGTCGGCGAGCAGGCTGCCGGGGTTGAGCAGCTTCTGGCCAAGCTTGTGCACTTCCATCGCACGGTTGGTGAGCTCGTCGAACGAGAAGCCGAACTGGCTGAACGCGAGCACGCCCACCGCGGTACCGCCGATCAGCAGCATGCAGGCCTTGATGATCTGCACCCAGGTGGTGGCGACCATGCCGCCGAAGGTGACGTACACCATCATCAGCGCGCCGACGACGACGAGCGCGATGTTGTAGTCGAGACCGAACAGCAGCTTGATGAGCTGGCCGGCGCCGACCATCTGCGCCACCAGGTAGAAGCACACCACGGTCAGCGAGCTGATCGCCGCCATCGTGCGCACCTTGCCCTGGTCGAGGCGGTAGGCGGTGATGTCGGCGAAGGTGAACTTGCCGAGGTTGCGCAGGCGCTCCGCCATCAGGAACAGGATGATCGGCCAGCCCACGAAGAAGGACAGCATGTAGATGTAGGCATCGACACCCTGCGCGTACATCATCGCGGTGAGACCGAGCAGCGTGGCCGCGGACATGTAGTCACCGGCGATCGCCAGGCCGTTCTGGAAGCCGGTGATGCCCCCGCCGGCGGTGTAGAAGTCGGCGGTCGACTTGGTGCGGCTGGCCGCCCAGTAGGTGATGCCCAGGGTCATCAGCACGAACACGAAGAACATGCCGATGGCGTGGAGGTTGAGCGGCTGCTTCTCGGTCGCGTCCATCGCGGGACCGGCGGCGAGCGCGAGCGGGCTGACGGCGAGGGCCAGGAGGCCGGCGCCGAGGCGGGAATGGAGCTTGGTGGTCATCATTTTTCGTCCTTCCATGCGGCCTTGACGAGTTCCTTGTTGATGTCGTCGAACTCGCCGTTGGCGCGACGCACATACACCAGGGTCAGGATCCAGAAGAAGATGAACTGCAGCAGGCCGGCGAGGATGCCGAAGGTGAGGTTGCTGCCTTCGAACAGGCGCTTGCCGATGAGCTCGGGCGCGAACGCCACGAGCAGCACGAAGCCGTAGAAGATGATCAGTACGATCGCCGCAAGGATGCCCGCGAAGCGGGTCCGCTTGGCTACCAGTTCCGTAAACCGCGGATTGCGCCGGATGTGCGCATACATCGAAATAGACACTTTCTCTCCCTCCCAAGGATAAGCAACGCTTGAAACGCTGTACCTCCAACTTCCTCCTGCCCTTCGGCCTGTCTGTCGCGGCATCAAGAGCGAGGCGATGATATATCATTCATAAGACTCCATACACATCCGTATGGAGAAATTTTATTTATCGAAATCAGCCGACTCCATGAACACTCGAATCGACCTGGATATCGCCGAGGGCCTGGCGACCGTGACCCTGCACAACCCGACCAAGCTCAACGCGGTCAATGCGGCGATGTGGCGCGGGCTGTCGGCGGCGATGGCGCGCATTGCGGCCGACGAATCCGTGCGCTGCGTGATCGTGCGCGGCGCGGGTGACGAGGCCTTCGCCGCCGGCGGTGACATCGAGGAGTTTCGCAGCGTGCGCGCGACCGTGGACGCTGCGTTGCACTATCACGAGGACCTGGTGGCGAGCGCGCTGAACGCGATCCGCGACTGCGCCGTGCCGACGGTGGCGGCCATCCGCGGCGCCTGCGTGGGCGGCGGGCTGGAGATCGCGGGCTGCTGCGACATCCGCATCGCGGGCGAGTCGTCGCGCTTCGGCGCGCCGATCAACCGCCTGGGGTTCTCGATGTATCCGGGGGAGATGGCCGGCCTGCTCGCCCTGGTGGGGCCAGCGGTGGTCCTGGAGATCCTGCTCGAGGGTCGCATCCTGTCGGCGCGCGAGGCGCTCGCCAAGGGCCTGCTGACCCGGGTGGCGGACGACGAGCAGGTGTTCGCCGAGGCCGCCGCCTGCGCCGCGCGCATCTGCGCGGGGGCGCCGCTGGTGGCGCGCTGGCACAAGCAGTGGGTACGCCGCCTGATGAACGGCGCGCCGCTCAGCGAGGAAGAGCGGCGGCGCGCGTTCGACTTCCTGGCGACCGAGGACTACCGCGAAGGCCTGGCGGCGTTCAGCGCGAAACGGACGCCGGTGTTCAGGGGGCGGTAGGCGGGACGGGAGGGCCCAGACGTTCGCGCCTGCCGGCGCTCCTACAGAAACCATGGTGACAATCTGTCCGGCGTGCCCCGCAGGAGACCCGCAGCGGTGGCCGGCGCCGTGCGGGTACGGAATTCGCACAAGAACCTGGCGACCCGCGTGCAGGAATGGAACTACTCCCACGGCATCGCGGCGGTCAAGCGCATCCAGTCCTTGTGCCAGGGCACGCTGGTGGCGCAGGGTGCGTTCTCGGTCTATCGCACCAAGGCGCTGCATCAGGCGAGCGGGCTGGAGCGCACGCTGGTCGATTCCGACCGCGGCATCGAACTCGGGCTCGCGGCGACCACCGCTTATGTGATGGCGGACTGGTCGGCGCGGAGCCACGGCGCCGCGGTGGTGTTGGCGCGCACCGCCTGTTCCGACGACAACGACCGCAATCGCCTGCGCACCCGGCATGAGCGCGATGGTTTGTGTAGGAGCGACGGAAGTCGCGAAGACGGCGCCTGCGGCCGCGCGGCGCTTGATTTACCGCCCGATCGCGGCTCCCGCCGCTCCTGCAGGGCGGGCCGAGCGCGATGGACGGAGCGGCGCTTGAGTTCATCGCTGTTTCGGCTTTTCCTCGACGTACGCCTCCACCTTCAGCGCGCGCAGCTGGTAGCCCGCGACGCCCATCTCAGAGTCGATGCGGCCGACCGCCATGACCCCATTCACCCACACCGGCATCATGTTCCAGCCAGCCGGCACCGGCTTGTCGGGGATGACGTGGATGAGCTGGTTGGCGGGCGGCGGTGGCACGTGCACGCAAGCGCCGAAATAAGGCACGAGCAGGAACTCCCGGATCGTCTCGCCGTCGGTCTCGAGCGGCACGACGAAGCCCGGCAGGCGCACGCGCGCGCCGGCCATACGCTCGACCAGCGGCGCGTGGTCCCACTCGGCGCGCATGCGCTGCAGCGCTTCTGCGGCACGCGGGTCGTTGTCCTCGAGCTGGTCGAGCTTGAGGTCGGCGAGGAAGCCCTCGGGGTTCCAGTCGGCGGGGATGAGGTCGTCCCAGCTGATCTCGACGAAGCCCCCCTTGACCTTGGCCGCGGGAGCGGTCAGGCGCTCGCCCACCTGGTAGCCCTCGCTCGTCCTGTCGCCGGCTCTCTCGGCGGTGTTATCGGCGGCCGCCTGCGCCGCGGCGTGGAGCGGTGCAAGCGCCAGCAGGACCGCCAGCGCGGCGGTGGGAATGATTCGATCGGAGTTCATGCGCATCTCGTGGAAGTGTGTCGTATCGATTTCACGGTCGCCGCAAGGCAGGACTCACGCCGTCCGGCGGGCAAGGCAATCCGACGGATGAGGCGGAGGGCCGATGATAGGGTTGGGCCGATGAGGCGGTTTGGCGGGCATTGCAGGCGCGGCGGAAGCCGCGAACTTCCTATTCGGTGGTGGTCGGGAGGATGCGGGCTTGCACGAAGCCTTCGCGGCTTCCGCCGCTCCTACAGAAACGGCGCGCTTGCAGCGGCGCAACCAGTCGCGGCGGATCATCACGCCCTCACCCTCATCACGCCCCGTCGTCGTCCGTACCCTCGTCGTCCGTACCCTCGTCGTCCGTACCCTTGTCACGTCCGCACCGTCATCCCGTCTGCCAGCGACTGCCGGTAGGCGCGCAATGCCGGCAGCAGGCTGGCGGCGAGCGCCGCGGCAAGGACCGCGCCGAGCAGCCGCCACTCGCCCGCCGACGGCCAGC
>JBEOKH010000067.1:0-2568 GCA_040275625.1 Thauera sp.
GCAAACTTCGCTTGCCAAACCGGGAGGCGTCCATATAAGCGGCGGAAGCCGCGAACAGGGCCATGCGGCAAGCGCGCGCTCGCTGGAGGCGGGCGCCGCGTTCGCGCCTGCCGGCGCTCCTACGGGAAAGCACGGGCCTGCGGGTCTCCTGTAGGAGCGGCGGAAGCCGCGAACAGGGCCATGCGGCAATCGACGCGCTCGCTGGAGGCGGGCGCCGCATTCGCGCCTGCCGGCGCTCCTACGACAGGCCTGCGGGCCTCCTGTAGGAGCGGCGGAAGGCGCGAACGGGGCCGCATGGCATTCGCACGGCGGCGTCACCAGGATGCCGGCCCGCGACTTCGGCGGCTTGGTGCCGCGGTCTGGAACGATCGATGGAGACAAAGCATGAATCTGCGTGCCTTGATGCACATGACCCTGGCGGTCTCCCTGCTGTGCTGCGCGCTCGTCGCCGGGGCGGCGGAGGTGATCCGCTTCGGCTACCTCGCGCTGAGCGAGGACCCGCGCTACGACGAGCGCAAGGCCTACTTCCGCACCCTGTCGCGCCCGCTCGGCGCGCCCTTTGCCGGCGCCGAGGTGGCGTTGCGCGAGGCGCGCTTCGTCGGCCAGGCGCTCGGGGTGAGCTTTGAGCTCGCGCCCGCCCGTGGCGTCGATGCGCCCGCGCTGGTGGCGGAGGTGGACAAGCTGTACGCCGAGGGCGTGCGCCACTTCCTGATCGACGCCCCGGGCAAGGTGGTGGCCGAGGTCGCCGCCGCCACCCGCGGCCGGGCGTTGCTGCTGTTCAACGTCGCCGCGCCCGACGACGCGCTGCGCCAGGCGCAGTGCCAGGCCCACCTGTATCACACCCTCCCCAGCCACAGCATGCAGACCGATGCGCTCGCGCAGTTCCTGGTGTCGAGGAAATGGCGCAGCGTGCTGCTGCTGCAGGGGCCGCGCGACGACGACAGGCTGATCGGCGCCGCCTTCGAGAACTCCGCGCGCCGGCTCGGCTTGAAGATCGTGAACAAGAAGGACTTCGTGCTCAGCAACGACCCGCGCCAGCGCGAACTCGGCAACGTCGGCCTGCTCACTGCGGGCGACGACCACGACGTGGTCTTCGTCGCCGACAGCGACGGCGAGTTCGCGCGCAGCGTGCCCTACGACACCGTGCGCCCGCGCCCGGTAGTGGGCGCCGAGGGCCTGGTCGCCGAGGCCTGGCACTGGGCGTGGGCGCGCCACGGTGCGCCGCAGCTCACCCGCCGCTTCGAGAAGCAGGCCGGGCGTCATATGGGCAGCGCCGACTGGGCCGCATGGGTGGCGGTGAAGGCGGTGGTCGAGGCCGTGGTGCGCACCGGCAACGCGCCTTTCGACAAACAGGTTGCCTACCTCGGCGGCGAGGAGATCACCATCGACGGCTTCAAGGGCAACCGCCTGTACTTCCGCGACTGGGACCGCCAGCTGCGCCAGCCGCTGCTGATCGCCACCCACAACGCGGTGATCGAGCGCGCGCCGATCGAGGGCTTCCTGCACCAGACCAACAACATGGACACGCTCGGCTTCGACCGCCGCGACAGCCGCTGCAAACCGTGAGGACACGATGAGACCCGTTCATGCCTGGCTCGCGCTGCAGGCCGTCACCAGCCGCGAGATCGCCAAGTTCGTGCGCCAGGGCGGTCGGCTGGCCTCGGCGCTGGTGCGTCCGCTGCTCTGGCTGGTGGTGTTCGCCGCCGGCTTCCAGAACGTGTTCGGGGTGTCGATCATCCCGCCCTACGACACCTACATCCCCTACCAGACCTACATCGTGCCCGGCCTGCTCGGCATGGTGCTGCTGTTCAACGGCATGCAGTCCTCGCTGGCGATGGTGTACGACCGCGAGATGGGGGTGATGCGCCTGCTCCTCACCGCGCCGCTGCCGCGCTGGTATCTGCTGCTTTGCAAGCTGCTCGCCGGCACGCTGCTGTCGGTGCTGCAGGCCTATGTGTTCCTTGCCATCGCGGCGCTGTTCGAGGTCGGCGTGCCCTGGTCGGGCTGGCTGTACGCGCTGCCGGTGCTGGTGCTGGCGGGCATGATGCTGGGCGCGCTCGGCCTGCTGCTGTCGGTGAACATCCGCCAGCTGGAGAACTTCGCCGGGACCATGAACTTCGTCATCTTCCCGATGTTCTTCATCTCGCCGGCGCTCTACCCGCTGTGGACGCTGGAGGAGTCGGGCGCCCGCGTGATCCACTTCCTCGCCACCTGGAACCCCTTCACCCATGCGGTCGAGGCGATCCGCTTCGCGCTCCATGGCCAGGTGGCCGTGCAGTCGCTGGCGATCGTCGCCGGCTGCCTCGCCGCTTTCTTCCTGCTCGCGGCCTGGGGCTACGACCCGCAGCGCGGCCTGTTGCGCCGCACCGGCAAGCCGGCTTGAGCGCGCTTTGGGGCCGGGAGCGGGGCGCGCGCTACAATCCGCAGCCCGTCCCGCTCCCGCCTCGCCCATGTCCGCTCCGTCCGCCGTGCAGCCGCGCGATCCGGCCTGCTTCGCCCTGCTCGATGATTGCCACGCCAGCGAGCTGGCGCCGACGAGCCGCCTTCATCGCGGCCTCGCGCGCGTAC
>JBEOKH010000068.1:0-11173 GCA_040275625.1 Thauera sp.
GCTGCGCCAACCAGGCCGGCGAGGACAACCGCAACGTCGCGCGCATGGCCGGCCTGCTCGCCGGGCTGCCGATCGAGGTGCCCGGCACCACGGTCAACCGCCTGTGCGGCTCGGGCATGGACGCCATCGGCCTGGCCGCGCGCTCGATCAAGTCGGGCGAGACCGAGCTGATGATCGCCGGCGGCGTCGAGAGCATGTCGCGCGCGCCCTTCGTCATGGGCAAGGCTGACTCGGCCTTCTCGCGCAACGCGGCGATCTACGACACCACCATCGGCTGGCGCTTCATCAACCCGCTGATGAAGAAGCTCTACGAGACGCACTCGATGCCGCAGACCGCGGATAACGTGGCCGCCGAGTTCAATATCGCGCGTGCCGACCAGGATGCCTTCGCGCTGCGCTCGCAGCAGCGCTGGGCCGCTGCGCACGCCGCCGGCCGCTTCAAGGACGAGCTGGTGCCGGTGGAGATCCCGCGCAAGAAGGGCGACCCGATCGTCTTCGACACCGACGAACATCCGCGTCCCGAAACCACGCTGGAGATGCTGGCCAAGCTCAAGGGCGTCAATGGCCCCGAGCTCAGCGTCACCGCTGGCAACGCCTCGGGCGTCAATGACGGTGCCTGCGCGCTGCTGCTGGCCTCCGAAGCCGCTGCGGCCAGGCATGGCCTGACCCCGCGCGCCCGCGTCGTCGCCATGGCCACCGCCGGCTTGGCGCCGCGCATCATGGGCTTCGGCCCGGCGCCGGCGGTGCGCAAGGTGCTGGCCAAGGCGGGACTCACGCTCGCGCAGATGGACGTCATCGAGCTCAACGAAGCGTTCGCGGCGCAGGGACTGGCCGTGCTGCGCGACCTCGGCCTCGCCGACGACGAAGAGCGCGTGAACCCCAATGGCGGCGCGATCGCCATGGGCCACCCGCTGGGCATGAGCGGCGCCCGCCTGGTCACCACCGCGGCCTACGAGCTGCAGCGGCGCAATGGTCGCTACGCGCTGTGCACCATGTGCATCGGCGTCGGCCAGGGTATCGCGATGATCATCGAGCGCGTCTGAGCCACGGGACAGGGTCATGAACTACGAAACCCTCGCGATCGAACGCCGCGGCGCCGTCGCAACGATCTGGATGGATCGGCCGGCAGTGTTCAACGCCTTCAACGAGCAGCTCATCGCCGAGCTGGCGGCTGCCTGCGCCGAACTCGACGCCGATGCCGGCGTGCGCGTGGTCGTGCTGGCCGGTCGCGGCAAGCACTTCTCGGCCGGCGCCGACCTCAACTGGATGCGCCGCGCCTCGGACAGCACCGAAGCCGAGAACCTCGCCGACTCACGCAAGTTCGCCGCCATGCTGCGCACGCTGTCGGGGATGTCGAAACCGACCATCGCGCGCGTGCAGGGCGCAGCGCTCGGTGGCGGCACCGGCCTCACCGCCGCCTGCGACATGGCGATCGCCGCGGACGATGCCAGCTTCGCGACCTCCGAGGTCAAGTTCGGCATCATCCCCGCGGTGATCAGCCCCTACGTGCTGCGCGCCATCGGCCCGCGCCACGCCCTGCGCTACTTCCAGAGCGCGGAGCGCTTCGGCGCCGCCGAGGCCAAGGCCATGGGACTGGTCGGCGAGGTCGTCACGCTGAATGAACTCGACGCCGCGGTCGATCGCCTGGTGCAGGCCCTGCTCGCATGCGGCCCGCAGGCCCAGCTCGCCGCCAAGCAGCTGATCGCCGCGCTGGCCGGGCGCCCGATCGACGACGCCGTCGCCGAGGAGACGGCCGGCCGCATCGCGCGCCAGCGTGCCACCGCCGAGGCCCGCGAAGGTTTCGCGGCCTTCTTCGAGAAGCGCTCGCCGGCATGGATGCAATGAACACCCGCCGCGCGCACGGCGCGGCGGACCTTTGAGGAGGAGGCGGGGTCACAGCCATGCGCACCCCGCGTTCCGTACCGGTATTTCCCGGTGCGGTGTTTGCTAGGAGGAAACACATGTACACCCAGGCAATGGACATCCCGGACGACTCCGGAAAGAAGCTCGCAGCGGTCTCCAATGCGCCGAGCGACCAGGAAGCCGCCTTCGAGGCCCGCATCGACGCCGACGGCCGCATCGAGCCGCAGGACTGGATGCCCGAGGCCTACCGCAAGACGCTGGTGCGCCAGATCAGCCAGCACGCCCACAGCGAGATCGTCGGCATGCTGCCCGAGGGCAACTGGATCTCGCGCGCGCCGAGCCTCAAGCGCAAGGCCATCCTGATCGCCAAGGTCCAGGACGAAGGCGGCCACGGCCTCTACCTGTACTCGGCCGCTGAAACCCTGGGCACCAGCCGCGAGCAGATGCTCGACGGCCTGCACTCGGGCAAGGCCAAGTACAGCTCGATCTTCAACTACCCGACCCTGAACTGGGCCGACGTCGGGGTGATCGGCTGGCTGGTCGATGGCGCGGCGATCATGAACCAGGTCCCGCTGTGCCGCTGCTCGTATGGCCCCTATGCGCGCGCCATGGTCCGCGTGTGCAAGGAAGAATCCTTCCACCAGCGCCAGGGTTACGAGGCCCTGCTGGTGATGATGAAGGGCACCGCCGAACAGCGCGCCATGGTGCAGGACGCGGTCAATCGCTACTGGTGGAAGTGCCTCGCCATGTTCGGGCCGCCGGATGCCGACAGCCCGCACAGCGCGCAAGGCATGCGCTGGGGCATCAAGCGCATCAGCAACGACGACCTGCGCCAGAAGTTCATCGACGCCACCGTGCCGCAGGCCAAGGTGCTGGGCGTGACCCTGCCCGACCCCGATCTGAAGTGGAACGAGGCGCGCGGCCACCACGACTACGGCCAGATCGACTGGGCCGAGTTCTGGAACACCGTCGAAGGCAACGGACCGTGCAACAAGGAACGCCTGGCCACCCGGGTCAAGGCACATAACGATGGCCAGTGGGTCCGCGACGCGGCTCAGGCCTATGCCCGCAAGCAAAAAGAACGCGCACTGAAGGAGGCAGCATGAACACCCCCGCACTCAAGGATTGGCCGCTCTGGGAAGTCTTCGTCCGCAGCAAGCAAGGCCTCGAGCACAAGCACTGCGGCAGCCTGCACGCCGCCGACGCCGCCCAGGCCCTGCACATGGCGCGCGACGTCTACACCCGTCGCCAGGAAGGCGTGAGCATCTGGGTCGTGCCCTCGGTGGCGATCACCGCCAGCAACCCGGACGACAAGGGCGAACTCTTCGACCCCGCCGCGGACAAGATCTACCGCCATCCGACCTTCTACGAAATCCCTGAAGAAGTGGGGCACATGTAATGAGCACGCCGATCGACTACCTGCTGCACCTGGCCGACAACGCCGTCGTGCTCGGTCAGCGCAATGCCGAATGGTGCGGCCACGGCCCCATCCTCGAGGAAGACATGGCGCTGGCCAACGTCAGCCTCGACCTCATCGGCCAGGCCCGCCTGCTCTACCAGCGCGCTGCCGAGATGAAGGGCGGCGACGCCACCGAGGACAAGCTGGCCTACTTCCGTGACCCGCACGAGTTCCGCAACTACACGCTGCTCGAACTCCCCCACCACGGTCCGCTGGTGGGCTATGCCGCGGCCAACCGCGACTACGCGACCACCATCGTGCGCAATTTCCTGTACTCGGCGCTGATGGTGCACGTGTGGGACGGGCTGCGGCAATCCGCCGACGCCAGCCTCGCCGCCATCGCTGCGAAGTCGCTGAAGGAGACCAGCTACCACCTCCATCACTCGCGTGACTGGCTGGTGCGGCTGGGCGACGGCACCGAGGAATCGCACGCCCGCGCACAGGCGGCGGTGAACCACCTGATGCCGTACACCGAGGAGTTCTGGACCACCAGCCCGGCCGAGGGTGCTGCGGTGGCGGCCAGGATCGCGATCGATGTGTGGGCGCTGCGCCCGGCCTGGGATGCGCTGGTGAATGGCGCCCTGGCCGAGGCCACCCTGACGCGCCCGAACTTCCACGGCTACGTGACCGAGGGCAAGATCGGCCTGCACTCCGAGCACCTGAGCTACCTGCTCGGCGAGATGCAGGGTCTGGCACGCGCCCACCCCGGCGCCACCTGGTAAGGGCGAACGCCATGAGCAACGTCGTCGACAAGGTCTGGGCCACCCTCGAGCCCCTGACCGACCCCGAGATCCCGGTGGTGACCCTGCGCGAGCTGGGCATCCTGCGCGAGGTCCGGGAGACGCAAGACGGCATCGAGGTCGTCATCACGCCGACCTACAGCGGCTGTCCCGCCATGGGCCAGATCGAGGACGACGTGCGTTCAAGCCTGGCACAGGCCGGCATCGAGGCGCGTGTGATCACGCAGCTCGCGCCGGCCTGGACCACCGACTGGATGAGCGACGAGGCCAAGGAAAAGCTGCGCGCCTACGGCATTGCGCCGCCGCACCAGACCCGGCAGGACGTGAGCGTGGTGAAGTTCATGCGCCGCCCGGTCGCCGAGGCGGTGGCCTGCCCGCAATGCGGCTCCACGCACACGATCGTCACCTCGGAGTTCGGTTCCACGGCGTGCAAGGCACTGTACAAATGCCTCGACTGCCAGGAGCCCTTCGACTACTTCAAACCTTATTAAAGCCGGAGCCCAAAACGTCATGGCAACACTCCGTTTTCAAGAACTCGCCGTCAAGCGCGTAAGCCCAGAGGCTGCGGGCGCGGTGGCGATCACGTTCGACATCCCGCCCTCGGATCGCGAACGCTTCGCCTTCGAGCCAGGCCAGTTCCTCACCCTGCGCGCCACCATCGACGGCCAGGACGTGCGCCGCACCTACTCGATCAGCAGCCCGCGCAGCCGCCTCGCCCGCAACGGCGAGCTCGAGATCGGCATCCGCCCGGTCGAAGGCGGCCTGTTCTCGAACTGGGCCACGCGTGCCATCAAGGCCGGCGACACCCTCGAGGTGATGCCGCCGGATGGGCGCTTCGTGATCAAGAAGAAGCGTGCGATCCACCGCGTCGGCTTTGCTGCCGGCTCGGGCATCACGCCGATCCTGTGCATCGCCGCAAGCACGCTCGAAGAGCAGCCGGATTCCAAGTTCACGCTGATCTACGGCAACCGCCGCATGTCCACGGTGATGTTCAACGAGGCCCTGCAGGACCTCAAGGACCGCTTCCGCGACCGCCTGACCATGATCCACGTGCTGTCGCGCCAGGCACAGGAAGTCGACCTGCTGCAGGGTCGCATCGATGGCGGCAAGGTACGCGACATCATCAAGACCCTGCTGCCGGTGGGCAGCATGGACGAGGTCTTCATCTGCGGCCCCGACGAGATGATCACCGCGACCGAGAACGCCCTGGTCGAGGCCGGCGTGCCCGCCGACCGCATCCGTACCGAGCGCTTCACCGTCAACCTGCCCGCCGGCGCCCACCCGGTCGGTGCCTCGAGCACCGCCGAGGCCGCCGCCGCGGCGACCAAGGACATCACCATGGTCCTGGTGCTGGACGGCAAGGAGCACGAGATCTCGATCGGTCCCGACGAGCACCTGCTCGACGCCGGCCTCAACGCCGGCCTCGACCTGCCCTTCTCGTGCAAGGCCGGCGTATGCTGCACCTGCCGCGCCAAGGTCACCGAGGGCGAAGTGGTGATGGACAAGAACTTCACCCTCGAGGCCGACGAGATGGCGCAGGGCTACGTGCTGAGCTGCCAGGCGCGCGCCACCACGAAGCGCCTGAAGATCAGCTTCGACGAGCGCTGACACGGCCTGCGGACCGACGACGTCCGCATACCCGCAGCAGCTTCCGACGGCCGTCTCGACGGCCGTTTTCCTTCGCGGGCGGGGGCGCGACCGCGCGCCCCTGACGCAGGTCAACGCCGAAAGCGCGGCGGCCTGCTATCCCTTTAGACCTCATCCACTTTCCAGGGCGAAGATCATGGCCGGCTCCCACGCTCTCAGCACCGCCTTCGAACCGTCCTCGATCGCCGTCATCGGCGCGTCCGACGCCCCGGATTCCGTGGGCCGCGTCATCTTCCGCAACCTGGTCGAGGGCGGCTATCGCGGTGCGCTGTACGCGGTCAACCCGAAGTACGACAGCATCCAGGACCACCCCTGCCACCGCTCGGTCGAGGACATCGGCCGACCAGTCGATCTTGCCATCATCACCACCCCCGCGCGCATGCTGCACAGCGTCACCGCGCAGTGCGGGCGCAGCGGCGTGCGCAACGCGGTCATCGTCAGCGCCAGCGGGAACGCACTCGAGCGCCGCATCATCGAGACCGCGCGCGAGACCCGGCTGCGCCTGATCGGCCCCGGCAGCCTGGGCATCGCCCGCCCCGGCAGCGGGATCAATGCCGCGCTCACCCGCATCGCGGTCAAGCCCGGCGAGATCGCCCTCGTCTCGCAGTCGGGCGCGATGTGCTCGGTCGTGCTCGACTGGGCATTGACCAACGACGTCGGTTTCTCTTCGGTGATCTCGCTCGGCGGCACGGTGGACATCGACTACGGCGAAACGCTCGAGTACCTGACCCACGACGCACAGACGCGCTACATCCTGCTGTACGTGGATCACATCCGCAATGCCCGGCGATTCATGAGCGCGCTGCGCTCGGCCTCACGCGTCAAGCCGATCATCCTGCTCAAGGCCGGCCGCCACGATCGCAGCGACAACAACGCTCCCGAGGTGGGCAACGCGAGTCTCGCCGATGTGGTCTTCGACGCGGCGATGCGCCGCGCCGGCGTGGTGCGCGTGCAGAACATCGACCAGCTCTTCTTCGCCGCCAAGGCCTTGTCCTGCGGCTTTCGACCGCGCGAGGACAGCCTCGCCATCGTCTCCAACGGCAGCGGCCCGGCCGACCTCGCCGCCGACCGCGCCAAGGACCTCGGCACGGAGCTGGTCAGTCTCGGCTCGCCGACGGTCGCGACGCTCGAGCGCCTCGGCGGGCGCGAGCGGCGCTCCCACAATCCGCTCGACCTCGGCGGCGACGCCAGCGCGAAGCTCTACCGCGACGCCATCCTCGCCCTCGCCGAAGACAACGCGGTCTCCAACCTGCTGGTGATCCTGTCGCCGCACGCGCTCGTCGATCCGGTCGAGGTGGCACAGGACATCATCGACCTCGCTGCCCAGGTGCGGCTCAAGCTTTGCTGCTGCTGGATGGGCGGCGGCCAGGTCGCCGAGGCGCGCACGCTGCTCGCCCAGGCCGGCCTGCCGGTGTTCAGTTCGCCCGAGGCGGCGATCGAGCTGTTCCACAACATCTCGCGCTTCCACCACAGCCAGACCCTGCTGCTGCAGACCGCCGGCGGCGGCAGCGCCACCGCCTACCGCCGCACCGGTGGCGCGCGCGTGCTGATCGAGGCCCTGCTCAACCAGCGCCGCCACACGCTGTCGGCGATGGAGTCCAAGGCGCTGCTGCGCAGCTTCGGCATCCCGGTCACGCACACCACCGTCGCCCGCGACGCCACCGAGGCCCTGTTCGTCGCAGAGCAGGCGGGCTTTCCGGTGGCGATGAAGGTCGACGCGCCCGAGCTGGCGAGCAAGTCCGAATCGGGCGGCGTGCGCCTCAACCTCAACACCGCCGAGTCGGTGTGGAGCGCCTTCCACGACATTGTCGACGCGGTACGCCTGCGCCACCCCGAGGCGCAGATCAACGGCGTGTCGATCGAGCCCTACCTGTACCGGCCGCAGGCGCGCGCCTTCCGCATCCAGGTGCATCGCGACGCGATCTTCGGCCCGGTGATCAGCCTCGGCGCGCAGGACGCCTCCGCCCCGCGCACCCTCGCGCTGCCGCCGCTGAACGCGGTGCTGGCCCGCGACCTAATCGACTCGGCCATCCCTACGGCCGCGCAGGGCCCGCGCAGCCAGGTCGGCGCACTCAACCGCGCGGCCATCGAGCAGGTGCTGGTGTCGGTGTCCGACCTCGTGTGCGAGCTGCCCTGGGTGCGCGAACTTGCGATCGATCCCCTCTTTATCGACGCCGACGGCGCCATCGCGGCCGATGCCCGCGTGGCCATCGACCAGGGCCTGCCCGCCGGCAGCGACCGCTACGCGCACATGGCGATCCACCCCTATCCGCTGCACCTGATCCAGGATTGGAAGGTCGGTGACGGCAGGCCGGTGCGCACGCGCCCGGTCCGCCCCGAGGACGCCAAGGTGCTGCTCGCCTTCTTCGACGCGCTGAGCCCCGAAACGCGTTACATGCGCTTCATGGAAGAGCTGCAGGAGCTCAGCCCGGCGATGGTGGCGCGCTTCACCCAGATCGATTACGACTGCGAGATGGCGCTGATCGCCACCACCACCGCAGACAAGAACGCCGAGCTGATGATCGGCATCGCCCGCTACGCGCTCGCCGCCGACGGCGAATCGGTCGAGTTCGCCCTCGTCGTCTCCGACGACTGGCAGCGCCATGGCCTGGGCCGCCGCCTCATGGGTGCCCTCGTCGAGGTCGCCCGCAGCAAGGGCTACCGCAACATCTTCGGCGACGTGCTGGGCAACAACGCCAAGATGCTGCGCCTGATGCACAGCCTGGGCTTCCTGGTGCAGCCGCACCCGGAGGAGAGCGCGTTGCGCCGGGTGGTGAAGGTGCTGCACGGCAACTAGGGCAAGTGCAGCGCCGGGGCCGTCCGCTCAGAAATCGCCCCAGCGCGCCTGCAGCGCCGCCACGGCAGCGAGGCCTGCAGTCTCGGTGCGCAGCACGCGCGGCCCGAGTCGCACGCGCCGGCAACCGGCGGCGTCGAACGCGGCCATCTCGCCCTCGCTCCAGCCGCCCTCAGGCCCGACCAGCACGTGCACCCCGTCTTTCGGCTCGGGTTCATCCGCAAAGCCCGTGGCCCCGCCCGGCGCGAGCACGTAATTGAGCGCATCGCGATGCGCGGTCAGCCAAGGTGCAAGCGCTTGCAGATGGCGGATCTCGGGGATGCGGTTGCGCCCGCACTGCTCACAGGCCGCCACCGCGACCTGCTGCCAGTGCGCGACGCGCTTGTCGGCGCGTTCGCCGGCCAGACGCAGCACCGAGCGCTCGGCCTGCACCGGCTGGATCGCGTACGCGCCGAGCTCCACCGCCTTCTGCACCACCCAGTCCATCTTGTCACCGGAGGCGAGCGCCTGCACCAGCACGATGCGCAACGGCGACTCGCGCTCGACCGTGCGCGCCTCGCCAAGCTGCGCGAACACTGCCTTGCCGCGCATCGCCAGGCGCGCCCCGACCTCGCCGCCGGCGCCGTCGAACAGCACCACCGCCTCGCCATCGCGCAGGCGCAGCACGCGCAGCGCATGATGGGCGAGCGCCTCGGGCAACGCAACCTCGCCGCCCGCGGGCAGGCGATCCGGAAAGTGGAATCGTGAAATCATCGTAAGATTATAGGCCCTGCCCCCGCCGCCCCCTCCCCTTTACCCTCCCGCCGCCCGCCGGCAAGGAGCCCGCCATGCCCACCGCCGCCCACCGCCTCGCCCGTGCCCGCGCCCTCGAATCGATG
This sequence comes from Thauera sp., assembly GCA_040275625.1. Lineage (GTDB taxonomy): Bacteria > Pseudomonadota > Gammaproteobacteria > Burkholderiales > Rhodocyclaceae > Thauera. Next base: position 9,382 of record JBEOKH010000068.1, read on the forward strand.
GTGCGCGACATCGCGCGCGAGGAGATCCTGCCGCGCTATCTCAAGTCCGCGCGCAACCGCAAGGCCGATGGCTCGCTGTTCACCGAGGCCGACATGGCCTCGCAGCGTCGCTTCACCGAGGCCCTGCCTGCCTTCCTGCCCGGCGGCGTGCTCGGCGAGGAGATGACGCCCGCCGAGCAGGCGGCGCTGTGGAACGCAGGCGCGCGCGGCATGTGGTGCATCGACCCGATCGACGGCACCACCAACTTCGCCAACGGCATTCCGCTGTTCGCGGTGTCGATCGCCTACCTGATCAATCACGAGCCGGTGATCGGCGTGGTGTACAACCCGATCACCGACGAATCCTTCTATGCCGCACGCGGCGCCGGCGCCTTCCTGAACGGCGTCGAACTGCCGCTGCGTCAGGGCGCACCCGACCTGCGCGAGGCGGTGGCGGGGGTGGACTTCAAGCGCATCAGCCACCACCTCGGCGATGAGCTGGCGGTGCGCCCACCCTACTATTCGCAGCGCAACTTCGGCTCCAGCGCGCTCGAATGGTGCTTCGTCGCCGCCGGCCGGCTGGACGTCTATCTGCACGGCGGGCAGATGCTGTGGGACTACGCCGCAGGCCGGCTGATCCTCGCCGAGGCCGGCGGCGTTGCCGAAGCGCTCGACGGCGGCGTGCTCATGTCCGGTCCGGCGATCAAGCGCGGCGTGATCGCCGCCACCAGCCCGGCTTTGTTCGCGGAGTGGTCGGCCTGGGTCAAGGGGCGTTCCTGACCCCGCGCACCCTCACCCTTTTTCCACACCGCGTTATTGCAGCGCAAAATCGGCGCTGAACGTCTTTCGCCCGCGGCGGAGCCCACACCATGTCCATGAAGCACCCGATCATCGCCGTCACCGGCTCTTCCGGCGCCGGCACGACCACGGTCAAGCACACCTTCGAGGCGATCTTTCACCGCGAGAACGTCAACGCCGCCATCGTCGAGGGCGACAGCTTTCACCGCTACACGCGGGCCGAGATGAAGACGCTGATCGAGGACGCCGAACGCGAGGGCCAGCGCGGCATCAGCCACTTCGGCCCGGAGGCCAACCTGCTCGGCGACCTCGAGAGCCTGTTCCGCGCCTACGGCGACGCCGCCACCGGCCGCCGCCGCTACTACATCCACAACGAAGCCGAAGCGATGCGCTGGAACCTGCCGCTCGGCACCTTCACCGAATGGGAGGACCTGCCGGTCGGCACCGACTGCCTGTTCTACGAGGGCCTGCATGGGGCGCTGGTGACCGACGAGGTCGACGTCGCGCGCCACGTCGACCTGCTGATCGGCGTGGTGCCGATCATCAACCTCGAATGGATGCAGAAGCTGCACCGCGACACCAAGATGCGCGGCTACACCGCCGAGGCGGTGCAGGACACGATCCTGCGCCGCATGCACGACTACGTGCATTACATCGTCCCCCAGTTCGCCCGCACCCACATCAACTTCCAGCGCGTGCCGGTGGTCGACACCTCGAACCCCTTCATCGCACGCGACGTGCCGACCCAGGACGAGTCCATGGTGGTCATCCGCTTCAAGGATCCGCGCGGGGTCGACTTCCCCTACCTGCTGCGCATGATCCACGATGCCTTCATGAGCCGTGCCAACACCATCGTGATCCCCGGCGGCAAGCTCGACCTCGCCATGCAGTTGATCCTCACGCCGCTGATCTGGAAGCTGATGGAACGCCGCCGGCAGTGGGTGTGAGGGCCGACAGAACGCCCCGGCAGCCCCCCGTAACCGCACACCCGCCCCGCACCGACCACGCCCCCCCG
>JBEOKH010000069.1:0-12386 GCA_040275625.1 Thauera sp.
ACGCCAAACGCACGCCAAACGCACGCCAAACGCACGCCAAACGCACGCCAAACGCGCGCCAAACGCACGCAGAATGCGATGCGAATGTACCGCTGCCCTGGCATTGCGCGTCTTCGACAGCGCCGCTGGCGCAGGTTCGGGCGCGGCGTGCTTTCAACACCCGTGTCCGGCGCGGCACAATGACGACCGCCGCTGGCCCGATGGCCTGACCTCGTCGATGACCCTTGCCTCCCATGCCCTCCCTGACTAGCGCCGACTGGTCCGCCGTCCGCCTCACCCTGGAGCTCGCCGCCGTCAGCACCGCGATCCTGCTCCTCGTCGGCACGCCGGTCGCCTGGTGGCTGGCGCGCACCGGCTCGCGCTGGAAGGGCGTGGTGGGCGCGGTGGTGGCGCTGCCGCTGGTGCTGCCGCCGACCGTGATCGGCTTTTACCTGCTGGTGGCGATGGGGCCCAGCGGACCGCTCGGACGGCTCACCGCGGCGCTCGGCCTCGGCCTGCTGCCGTTTTCCTTCGCCGGCCTGGTGGTCGGCTCGGTGATCTACTCGCTGCCCTTCGTCGTGCAGCCGCTCGCCAACGCCTTCGAGGCCATCGGCCGCCGCCCGCTCGAGGTCGCCGCCACGCTGCGCGCCGGGCCCTGGGACAGCTTCTTCAACGTTGCGCTGCCGCTCGCGCGGCCGGGCTTCGTCACCGCGACCATCCTCGGCTTTGCGCACACGGTGGGCGAGTTTGGCGTGGTGCTGATGATCGGCGGCAACATCCCGGACAGGACGCGCGTGGTGTCGGTGGCCATTTACGATCACGTCGAGGCGCTGGAGTACGCCGAGGCGCACTGGCTGGCCGGCGGCATGCTGGCGTTCAGCTTCGTGGTGTTGCTGGTGCTGTATGGCCGGCGGCGCCAGGCGGGCGGAGGGCTGGGCTGATGGCGGACGAAATGCCACGGCGCGAGCAGCCATCGAGCGGCCCTCAGCGGGCGGCTTCGGTGGTGGCGGGCGAACCCCGCGCGCACAGGCCGGTGTCGCAGGGCGAGGACGCACGCGATGAAGCGCGTCCAGACGAACACCGCATCCGCGCCCGCTTCGACGTCGCCTTCCCGGGCTTCCGCCTCGACGTCGACCTCGAGCTGCCCGGGCGCGGCGTCACCGCGCTGTTCGGCCACTCCGGCTCGGGCAAGACCACGCTGCTGCGCTGCGTCGCCGGCCTGGAGGCGGGCGCGCGCGGGCGGCTGGTGGTCAATGGCGAGTGCTGGCAGGACGACGCGCGCCGCATCCAGGTGCCCACCCATCGCCGCGCGCTCGGCTACGTGTTTCAGGAGGCGAGCCTGTTCCCGCACCTGTCGGTACGGCGCAACCTGGAGTTCGGCCTGCGCCGCATTGCGGCCGCCGCACGCCGGGTGCAGCTCGAGCAGGCGGTGGCACTGCTCGGCATCGAGGCCCTGCTCGAGCGCATGCCCGAGCGCCTCTCCGGCGGCGAGCGCCAGCGCGTGGGCATGGCGCGCGCGCTGCTCACCAGCCCGCGCATCCTGCTCATGGACGAGCCGCTCGCCGCGCTCGACCACAAGCGCAAGCAGGAGATCCTGCCCTACCTCGAGCGCCTGCACGACGAGCTCGACATCCCGGTGCTCTACGTCAGCCACTCGCCCGACGAGGTCGTGCGCCTGGCCGACCACGTGGTCATGCTCGGCGAGGGCCGGGTGATGGCCGCGGGTGAACTGCACGCCACGATGGCGCGCCTCGACCTGCCCACCGCCTTCACCGAGGACGCCGGCGTGGTGGTCGACGGCACGGTGGCCGCGCACGACGACCACGACCACCTCACCCGGCTCGACTTCCCCGGCGGCGCGGTGTGGGTGCAGCGCCAGCCGGTGGTGCTCGGTCGCCGCCTGCGCTTTCGCATCCACGCTCGCGACGTCAGCCTCGCCGACCACCGCGTGGAGGGCACCAGCATCGTCAACCTGATCGAGGTCACGGTGAAGGAGGTGGTCGGCGCCGATTCCCCCGCCCACGTCCTGGTCGGCCTCGACGCCGGCGGCTCCGCGCTGATCGCCCGCATCACCCGGCGCTCGAGCGCGCAACTGGCGCTGCGCCCGGGGCGACGGATGTGGGCGCAGATCAAGTCGGTGGCGTTGCTTGGGTGAGGGGACAGTGCCAGCGACCCGCGCCCGCCACCATTCAGCCCCCTCGTACAGCCTGAGTGCTCGGCTAAAGCTGCATTTTTCCGGAGTGCAACACCGATGACGATGACCCTTCATCACTGCATCAACGCCAGATCCTTCCGCGTGCTGTGGATGCTGGAAGAGCTCGGCCTGCCCTATGAACTGAAGGTGCTGCCCTTTCCGCCGCGCAGCCGGGACGAGCAGTACCTCGCGGTGAACCCGCTCGGCACCATCCCCGCTTTCCTGGATGGCGACGTGTGGATGAGCGAGTCGGCGGCGATCTGCCAGTACCTGGCGGCGCGCCATTCGCCGCGCGTGCTCGATGTCGGCGTCGACGAGGCGGACTTCGGCGCCTACCTCAACTTTCTGCATTTCGGCGAGGCCACGCTGACCTTTCCGCAGACCCTGGTCCTGCGCTATGGCCGCTTCGAGCCGCCCGAGCGCCGCCTGGCGCAGGCGGCGGAGGACTACACGCGCTGGTTCCTGTCGCGCCTGCGCACGCTCGAACCCCGGCTCGAAACCCGCGACTTCCTGTGCGCGCGGCGCTTCACCGCGGCCGACGTCTCGGTTGGCTATGCGCTGATGCTGGCTACGGACATCGGCCTGCACGACCGCTTCAAGCCGGCGACCCTGGCGTACTGGCAGCGGCTTCAGGCGCGGCCGGGCTTTCAGCGTGCGCTCACGGCGCAGACGCAGGCGGCGCGGGCGCAGGGGGTGTCGACCGAGTCCGTCGCGCGCTGGGACGGGCGCTGAACTGTCGTCATGCCGCAAGCGGGCCCGCGAGCAGGTGCAGGCAGATGGACACCGTGACCACCGAGCCCACCGTGGTGAGCAGGATCACCCGTGCGACCAGGGCGGCGTCGCGCCCGTAATGGCTCGCCAGCATGAAGGGCCCGGTGCCGGTCGGCAGCGCGCTCAGCAGCAGGGCCGAGCCTGCCCACAGCGCCGGCAGCTCGAACACGCGGAAGGCGAGGAAGGCGGTGATCGCGGGCTGCAGCAGCAGCTTGGCGAGCACCAGCCCGGTCGCACCCTCCTGCCGGCCTTCATGCCTGTGCGCGAGAAATAGGCCGATCGACACCAGCGCGCACGGCGTCGCCGCCGCGCCGAGCAGGGACAGGAAGCGGGCCGCCGCCGCCGGCAACTCCGCCCCGCCTGCCGCCCACAGGCCGCCGAGCACCGGGGCGACCAGCAGCGGGTTGGCGGCGAGCGCACGCCCCACCCTGGCGAGGGCGCGCAGCGGGCGCTTCTCCTTCTGCAGGCCGATCTCGACCAGCACGATACCGACCGCGAACAGCAGGCAGGCGACGATCAGGGTGGCGACGATCGCCGGCATCAGCCCGGCGTCGCCGAACACCAGCGCGCACAGCGGGATGCCGAGGAAGCCGGTGTTGGCGTAGGCCGCGCTCAGGCCGTCGATGCTGGCGTCGACCAGCCGGCCCGACTTGCGCACGCGCAGCGCCACCGTCGCCGCGAACACCAGCGCGCAGCCGGCGCACACCGACGCGATGAAGCCCGGCTGCCAGAGCTGTTCCCAGCGCGCGGTGGCGGTTACATTGAACAGCAGCGCCGGCAGCGCCAGCCAGACGACGAAGCGGCTGAGCTCGTTCGACGCGGCCTCGCCCAGGCGCCCGCTGCGGCGACAGATGTAGCCGGCCAGGATGAGCCCGAAGATGGGCAGGACGACATTGACGATGGCGGACATGCGCGCGGCTCCCGATGAAGTGGCGCAAGCGTAGAGCTGCCGATCGATGCCGTCCAATTCGATATTTTGCGGTTAACGATTCCTGAGGCGTATCGATGACGATCGAGCTCCGCCAGTTGCGCTACTTCGTGACCCTGGCCGAAACCCTGCATTTCGGCCGTGCCGCCACCCAGCTGCACATCACCCAGCCGCCGCTCAGCCGGCAGATCGCCGCGCTCGAGGACACGCTCGGCGTCGCGCTGTTCGCGCGCAGCTCGCGCCAGGTCGAGCTGACCGCCGCCGGGCGGCATTTCCACGCCCAGGCGGTGCGCATCCTCGCCACGCTCGACAGCGCGGTGCGCAGCACCCAGGCCAGCGCGCGCGGCGAGCGCGGGGTGCTGCGCGTCGGCTTCACCATGAGCGCGGCGTGGAACGTGCTGCCAGCGCTGATCCGCCGCTATGGCGACGCCTACCCCGGCGCCGAGATCCAGCTGAGCGAGGTGGTGCCGCGCGCGCTCGACGAGGCCCTGCTGTCCGGCGGCGCCGATGTCGGCATCGCCTTCCCGTGGCAGCGCCCCGACGGGCTGGAGTACCTGCGCGTGCATGCCGAGCCGCTGTGGGCGGTGCTGCCCGCCGGCCATCGCCTGGCCGCGCGCAAGGTGGTGGCGGTGGCCGAGCTGGCCAACGAGCCCTTCATCACCTTTCCCGCCGCCACCGCGCCGGCGCTGCACGCGCTGGTGGCCGGGTGCTGCCGCGAGCACGGCTTCGAGCCGCGCATCCGCCTCGAGACCCACCTGCAGCAGACCATCGTGAATCTGGTGGCGGAGGGCCTCGGCGTGGCGCTGGTGCCACGCTCGATGAGCCGCATGCAGTTGCCGGGCGCGGTGTTCAGGCCGATTTCGGCGGTGCGCGTGATCGAGCAGGGCGTGATCTGGGCGGCGAACAACGCCAACCCCTGCCTGGCGCGCTTCATCGAGTGCGCGCGCGCCTTCGGCGCGGAGGCTGCGGCTGGCGATTGAGCGTCGTGGCGCGCCGCCGGACTCGCGCGACGCGGCGCCGTGGTGCGATGATGCGGCTTCCCGAACGGCATGGACCCCTCCCCGATGAGCGAAAAACCTCCCCTGCGCGCCCGCAACTTCCCCTCTGCCGAGGATGAGGCCAAGGCCGCCCAGCCCCACGGGCGTTATGACGGCCCCGGCAGCGCCTTCCGCATGGCCTTCACCGACACCGAGTTCCTGCTGCGCGAGGAGCTGCGCCCGGTGCGGCTGCAGCTCGAGCTGCTCAAGGCCGAGCTGGTGCAGCAGGAGCAGGGGGTGGAATCCACCGTGGTGGTCTTCGGCAGCGCGCGCTTCAAGGCGCCGGACGTGGCCGAGGCGATGCTGCGCGACGCGCTGGCGAGCGGCGACGAGGCGGCGATTGCGCGCGCACGGCAGATGGTGAAGAACGCGCGCTGGTACGCCGAAGCGTGCCGCTTCGGCGAGCTGGTCACGCGCGAGGCCGACGCGCTCGGCGAGCCGGTGATCGTCGCCACCGGCGGCGGGCCGGGGATCATGGAGGCGGGCAACCGCGGCGCCTTCGACGCCGGCGGGCGCAGCATGGGGATGAGCATCTTCCTGCCCTTCGAGGAGGCGCCCAACCCCTACATCACGCCCGAGCTGTGCTTCCAGTTCCACTACTTCGCGATCCGCAAGATGCACTTCCTGATGCGCGCGGTGGCGCTGGTGAGCTTTCCGGGCGGGCTCGGCACGCTCGACGAGCTGTTCGAGGTGCTCACGCTCACGCAGACGCGCAAGATCCGCCGCCGCCCGATCGTGCTGGTCGGGCGCGACTTCTGGGAGCGCCTGATCGACTTCGACGTGCTGGTCGAGCATGGCGTGATCAGCCCCGAGGACAAGAACCTGTTCCACTACGCCGAGACCGCCGAGGAAGCCTGGGACGCGATCAAGGCCGCCTACAGCGGCGACAATCCATCGCTGGCGGCGCGGCCGCTCAAGGGCAACTGAGGAGCGTCGATGCCTGCCGAACAGCCCGAGATCCTCTTCGTCCACGGCCTGTGGATGCACGGCATCGTGTTCACGGCCCATCGCCGTCGCCTGCGCCGCATGGGGCGCGCGAGCCACGTTTTTTCGTACCCGTCGCTGCTGGGCGCGCTGGACTCTGCGGCCGATGATCTCGCCGCGCGCATCGCGAGCCTGGGCGGGCGGCGCCTGCACCTGGTCGGGCACAGCATGGGCGGCTGCATCGTGCTGCACATGCTCGCCCGCCATCATCCGGAGGGCATCGGCAGGGTGGTGCTGCTGGGTTCGCCGTGCTGCGGCTCCCATGCCGCACGGGTGATCCTGCGCCTGCCGGTGTTGCGCCACGCGCTCGGGCGGGTGCTGCCGCAATGGCTGGCGCAGCCGCTGCCCGAGGTGCCGCCCGGCTACGAGATCGGCGTGGTGGCCGGCAACCGCCCGGTGGGACTGGGTCGTGTCGTGCCCGGCATGGAACGGCCCCACGACGGCATGGTGACGGTGGCCGAGACGCGCTGGCCGGGCGCGCGCGACCACACGGTGCTGCCGGTCACCCACATGCAGATGCTGTGGTCACGGGCGTGCCTGATCCAGACCCTGCACTTCCTCGACACCGGGCGTTTCCTGCGCGGGGTGCCGCGGGGCTGAGGCACCTTGTGACCGTGAACAGCTCGCGGCTTCCGCCGCTCCTACAAAAACCGCAGACCCCCACGCAGGCTGTAGGAGCGGCGGAAGCCGCGAACCCCCGTGCAGGACGACGGGGTCACAAGGTGTCGCGAATCCGCAGCAGCGTCTCGGCAAGTGCAGGCGGGCCATCGTCGAGGAGGCAGATCATGAAGTCGAGGTTTTCGATCACGGAGCCGCGCTCGCGAGGGCTTGCGCCGCGTGCAATCGCACGGCGATAGGCTTCGATGATCCGTTCGACGAGATTCTCCTCTGCCGGGACCCGAGCCCTCGCCGTGCCACCCGGGACATTGCGCGGATGCTTCGCCGGGTGGGGGAGCAGTTCTCGGCTCAGAAGCGTCACCAGATCGAGATCGGCGAGGCTGGCACTGGCCCAGAAGTCGGAGTCCCGCGTTTCTTGGGGTTGAAGCATTGCCCGCAGGTGAGCTGCTTCCGGACCTATTGCCTTGACCGCATCGCCCGGTCTCTTGGGCTCCAGCTGGAGCATCAAGAGGGTCGCTGTCGCCCAGTTTGTGAATGAGTAAGCGTCGTGCGAGCCCCCCAGCTCAAAGGCGCGCCGGTACGCACCTGCGCACGCCGACAGACCTTCCTGGCGAATGCGCTTGCCGGAGGCAACCAGAGCCTTGCGTTTCAGCGCGGCTCCAAGCAGGTTGAGCCTTTCGACCGTGGGTGCTCGCGCGCACAGCAGTTCGAGGTCAGTGATGGCCTTTGCGATCAGAGCGTCGCTACGTTCAAGGTCCGTATCCGTCGCCCCGAGACCTTTGGCCCTCCGCGTTTGCCATTCTTCTGCGGCCACTCGGGCTCGAAAGTTCGCGAGTTGCTCGACTGCACGCAGGGGGCAGTCGCGCGATTCGCTACGTACTGCCTTTTCCAGCCACTCCACCGCCGCGTGCCAGAAGCGCGCTTCGCCCCAGGCGAACCCGAGCGCTGCAGCGACATCGGCCTGCTTCAGCCAGCGCTCGCGCTGAGGCGGGGGAATGCGTTCGAGCAGGCCGTTGATCCGGCCTGCCGTCCCTTCGTCGCGCTCCGCGACGGCACCGCTGGCTTTCAAGGCCTGGGTCAGGTTGTCGCACTCGACCACCAGTTCGTCGGACGAATTGAACTTCGCCCGTGGTGGCGGACGCTGTTGTCCACCGCGGTGAAGCGTGTAACCCGGATCGCCATAACATTGATATGCGCCCCATGTGTTGACGCCGGGGAAGCGCAGCCAAACGTGTTCCCGTGCGGCGCGCACCGCCTCGCCGAAGGTCTCTCCCTCGAGCATTCGCCGATAGAACGCGTCGGCGAATGCGAGCGCTGCCGCATCGTCGACCGCCCAGCCCGCCGCGACGACGGCGCGTACCCCCATGCGAATGAACTGCATGCCAAGGTTGGCTGCCAGTGCCCCGCGATTGGTATCGCCCGCCGTTCGGGTCTTGCCCAGATGGCAACAGTTGATGAAGACAAGTTCTGGCACCCAGCGGATCTGTTCGATGTCACCGGGCGTGAGGAAGGTGTCGCGGCCGATGACCATGCCTGAGAGGGTGCGGGGCGTTCTCTCCCTGTCGGTCTTGATGTCATGCTGGCCATCCCGCGGTGGAAGGGCGTATTCGTGTTCGCCATGGCCTGCAAGATGCAGGATGCGCCAGGCGTCACGGTGAAGGCTGGCGATGACATTCTCGGCCGGCTCGTCAATGCAGGTCTGTACGCTCCAGTCGTAGGCGCCGAGAAGGGCGGCGACCTTGTGGGCCTCGTTGCGCGCGCCTGGCAGATCCGGAAAGGCATTCCAGCCGAGAAGGTCGGGGTTGCCGATCACCAGCGCACGGGCTGCGAATGCATGAGCGGGCCGGGCCCGGAACGCCTGGGTTCGTAATTGTCGTACAAGGCCGGCGCTGACCGCAGGCGGTCGTCCGTCGTCACTCCAGCGGTTCTCGAGAAGCTCCCATGGATAGCGCGCGGAACAGTCATCCACCAGCAGCACGAGGTCGCCCTGGCGCGGCGCGGCTTCTTTCAGGCGTATCGGTAGCAGCATCTCGAAGAGCGTTCGCGCGGCCTCGGGGTTGGCATCCGGCGAACCGGAGGCGGCGCGGATGAAGGCGTCAGTGAGGGCGAGTTGACCGCTGGCAAGGGTTTCCTCCGCACGTGCGCGGTCCGTTGTGAAGATGAAGCGCAGTGCATTGCGGTTTCCGTCCTCTTCCGCAATCTCCAGCCGATGCCACCACTCGGGTGCTTCGTCGAAGCGCACTCGACGGCGACCGGCACGTCCGCTTTCCACGACCTCATTGGGCCAGCGCACGCCGGCCGCAATCTGCTCGTTGGCGAGTACCGCACGGAGGCCTTCCGCAGCGCTGATGGAGATATCCGCGAACAGCTCGACGAACTCGAGGCGGTCAATGATGACGCGCGCGCAAAGATCGGTTTCCTGGAGTCGGGCGTTGGCGGCCAGTGCAGCACGCAGTATGGCTTCGAGCGAGTCGCGGACGGTCAATGCACCAGCGCCGGTGCCAACGAACAGGCAGGAGACCGATGCGTGGCGCGGGCAATTGCCGGCGCCGAAGCGCTCGCTTGGCCACTGCGCCACCTGGAGGGCGTAATCAAGGAGGGCGGAGCGCACCCCCGCTTCGAGCAGGCCGGGCGTGAGCTCGCCGACCTGTCCGAGGCCGACAACGATTGCTCCGGCAGGCTTTGCAAAGTCGTGCAGGTTGAAAAACACGGCATTCGAATCCAGGCGCCCGGGATACAGACCGAGATCGAGCCGACGCGAGAGAGAGCCACCGAGCTGGCGGTCGAGTGTCGCTTCCGCGCTGACGATCGTGTCGCCCAGATAGTGACCGACCAGCACGGGATAGCGCGCGTAGGAGAGGTCGCCGTGGCGGATGCTGACTTCGATCGTCTGCAATGCGCCAGGCTCTGCGGCCGGCGAGTGGCGCAAGCCGCCGCCGAAGCCGAGCGTGAACAGCTCACTCTCCGCCGGGACGCCGTCAGCGGGCGGGGTGGGCAGCAATTCGAAGCGTTCCGTTACCTCCATCCCCGCCCGCGTTGTCGTTGGTGGGGAAGTGGGCAGGCGACTGGTCGTTCCAGTCTGCAGCAACTCGAGGTACGCGGGAAATGCCCGTTGCTGCACGCAAAGGGAATCATGGGCAGTGTCGTCGAGGTACCAGGTCGACACGCCTTCGAGGCGTCCGGATGCCCAGCTGACGGTGCCATCGCCTTCTCGGCTGGCGATGAAGGCAAGTCGCTTTCGCCCGCTCAGCCAACTGTCGTCGTCGTAGTCCATGAACTGATAGTCGACGATGGTGGCGGGCTGACAGCCGGCGACGTAGCACATGCGACCCGGGTCTGGTGGCGCGGCGCGCAGCAGCGCCCAGGTGTCGCGCGCCGCGCGTAGCGCATCGGGTGGCGCTGTCGGCCAGGATGCCTGCAGGGTGTCCTTGATCGTCTTCCAGCGCGCCGGATCGGAGAAGTCAGGGTCATCCTCTGCAAACGGCAAGAGCTCGATCAGTCCGGGGAAGTGGCGTACGAAATCAACGAGATCGCTTGTGTTACGGGTGAAGTCGAGCAGCGCCAGGCGCGCCTGTGTCGGGTTGCAGGCGGTGAGCCAGCGCAGCGCTTCATACGAACCGAGGTTGGGCGTGCCAAGCATCAGGAGCCGACTGTTGGGCAGGCGGGTGATGCGCTCCCAGACGGCCGTTCCGTGGCCGCCGCCTGCAATCATCGCGCGCGCGACGAGGCCGCCCATCGAGTGTGCGATCAGATGCACGGACTGCCCGGCGCGCTCGGCCTCCGGCAGCAATCGCTCCAGCATCGTTGCGAGCTGGGCAGCCGCATCCCGCACCGAAAGGCGCCAGTCGTAGGGGAAGATCTCGACGTGGTGGCTCGCAGCCAGGAATTCGAGGAGGGAACCGTAAAAATCGTCAATCACGCCGTCTGCGGTAACTCCCGGACGGTCGATGGCGATGTCACCCAGGCCGCCTCGGAGCAGTGCCCTGTAGTTGAGCCAGATCGGGTGTCCGCCTGCAAAAAGACGACTGCCCATGGTGCCCGGCAGCACGATCGCCAGTGGCCGCGGAGATGTGCCCCTTGCGCTGCGTTCGACAGCACTCCTCCAGCGCGGGGCGGTGTCCGGTGCCTCCGTGATCGGGAGGAAGCCGCCATCATCGCGATCGTCCCTGGTCAGCCCGGCAATCACCCAGCGGATGCTTTCGGCATTGCGGAAGTAGCTGAAGTGGTCAACGCGCGCACCGCGATCGAGGCGGTAGCGCGCGTTGCCGCTGAGCCGACGCAGGCCGCCCGACATAGAGCCGGTGTTGACCACGAGATCATGCTCGGCGCCATAGAACCAATCGCTGGTAAGGAGCTTGAGCTTTTGCCAGATGGAGCCGGCCTCGATGTCGCCCGCAATGACACTGAGGTCGGCGGCGGTGACGAGTTCGCCGTGGTGCAGCAGCCGGGTGAGGGCCGAGCCCGGCATCATCGCCTCCAGTCCTGGCAGCGTTCTGGGATCGGTCCGTTCCTTGACGATCGCGAGCAGAAACTCGAGGGCATCGCCGAAAAGGCTTGCTCCCAGCGCACGACCGGCAAGGAAATCCAGTATCGACAACCAGCGATCGAGACGGCCCGATGCGAGGGTGGTGCCACGTGCAGGACAGGCGGCGCGCACGAACCGGGTGACACGTATCGACTTCTCGGCCAAGAGCTTCAGCAATTCGGCTAACGCCTTACGGTCGGCCTCGTAGGCTGCGTCCCGTTCGCGGGCGTCCGTGGGCGAGAGCGGTCGCAGGCCGAGCTGCTCGGAAATCGTGCGATCAGCAGCGAACAGCGTATCCAGGTTCGCCGCGCTCAGCTTGCCGGGCAGATCCGCACACTGGCCAAGGCATAACAACTCACCGACCAGACCTCCGCGTGAATGACTGAGCAGGTGAAGCTCGGCCCCGTTGGGCAGTTGTCGGGCAAGATCGAGCGCGTTCTCGACCGGACTCTCGGTAAGGCTGCGATGCTCGAACGCGAAAGCGCGTCCGCTGTAGCCCGCCTCGAGGCGTCGGAGCGCATCCTGCCCGCAGGCGTTGTCTCCTGCCCACAGCTTGCCGAAACTGCCTTCGGTGCTGGATGCCGTGCCGTGCAGAAAGATGAGCAGTGGGCCGCCAGCTGACGGCGGCAGGCATTCCTTGAGGGATGAGAGGGCGAAGTCGCCATCGAGCGTCAATGCGTACAGGCCAGGCGCCCGTTTCCGCAGCTGTCGCTCCTCGAACCAGCCGGCGAGCTTTATCGCTGCCTTCTCCTCGGAACGGATGCCGAAAAAATCGAGCACGCGGATGCCAAGCCCTGCGACACCTCGTTCGTCACGCTTCGGGACACTGCTGGCGGGGGCAAGCATGTCGAACTCCCATGCGTCGCCACCATCGCGCGACAGGCTTCGACGACCGTGCTCGCGCACCAGCGCGTCGACGCGGCTCCACACCACGAAACCGTTGTCCAGCTCGACGCGGACCACGTCATCGGCATCGACGGCCAGTTCCTCGGTCACGCCATCCCGCGCGCGTCCGGGGGTGATGCGGTGCTTTCTCTCTACCGAAAGCAGCGTGCCAGGAGTCGAAACCGGGAAGGCGGGGGCCGAGGCTGCGACGCTGCCACGGATGCGAAAGCTACGTGTGGACATATGGTCACCCCCGAAGGCCGCCAGCCCGGATTCGATATCGTTTACCCCGAACGCCGGGCACTGATTCCCTTGTACTTCCGGCTTCAGCCTAGACCATGACCTTTGCAGATGCCACGACCGCGGCTTCTTTCGCCTCCCCCGGCGGCGGGGCATGCCGCATTCGTTTTCTTGATTAGCAACGATGTTCAGCCGGGCACCCCAGCAGATCTATACTGTACGTAA
>JBEOKH010000070.1:0-9477 GCA_040275625.1 Thauera sp.
CGCGAGATCCTCATCGCGCGGGAGATGACCAAGCTGCACGAACAGATCGTGCGCATGGCGCTGGCGGAGACGGCGGCGTGGTTCGCAGCCGACGCCAACCGCGTGCGCGGCGAGTTCGTGCTGGTCGTGGCCGGGGCGCCGGCGCGCGACGAGCTGGGCGCACACACCGTGCGTGTGCTCGAGCTGCTGCTCGCCGAACTGCCGGTGAAGAGCGCTGCGCGCCTCGCTGCCGAGATCACCGGCGCGCCGCGCAAGGCGCTCTACGCGCTCGCGCTCGAACGCCGGCGCGGGGAGGATTCGTCCGCGACGTGACGGATGCACGCCTGGCGGCGATCGTGCGCCGCGTCGATGCGCCTATAATCGGCGGGTCATACTAGGAACGCCCCGATGCAATCGATTACCTTGATCCGCCCCGACGACTGGCACCTGCACGTGCGTGACGACGCCGCGCTCGATGCGGTGGTGCCGCACACCGCCGCCCGCTTCGGCCGTGCGCTGATCATGCCCAACCTGAAGCCGCCGGTGACGACCACCGCGCAGGCGCTGGCCTATCGCGAGCGCATCCTCGCTGCAGCCAGGGGGGCGAGGTTCGCGCCGCTGATGAGCCTGTATCTCACCGACAACCTGTCGCCCGACGAGATCGACCGCGCGAAGGCGAGCGGCCACGTCGTCGCCTGCAAGCTGTACCCGGCTGGCGCCACCACCAATTCGGACGCTGGCGTGAGCGCGATCGACAAGGTCTACCCGGTGCTCGAGCGCATGGAGAAGCTGGGCATGGTGCTTTGTGTGCACGGCGAGGCCACCGGCTCCGAGGTCGATGTGTTCGACCGCGAGCGCGTGTTCATCGAGCGCACGCTGTCACCGCTGGTGCGTCGCTTCCCCGGACTCAAGGTGGTGTTCGAGCACATCACGACCGCCGAGGCCGCGCAGTTCGTGCGCGCAGCAGGGGCGCACGTGGCGGCGACAGTCACCGCCCACCATCTGCTGCTCAACCGCAACGCCATCTTTGCCGGCGGCATCCGCCCGCACCACTACTGCCTCCCGGTGCTCAAGCGCGAAGCGCACCGTGAGGCGCTGGTCGCGGCGGTCACCTCGGGCAATCCGCGTTTTTTCCTCGGCACCGACTCGGCGCCGCATGCGCGCAGCACCAAGGAGAACGCCTGCGGTTGCGCCGGCTGCTACACCGCTCACGCTGGCATCGAGCTCTACGCCGAGGTGTTCGAGGCTGCCAATGCGCTCGACCGCCTGGAGACCTTCGCAAGCCTCAATGGTCCGGCGTTCTACGGCCTGGCGCCGAATGCCGACACGATCACGCTGCGCCGCGAGCCATGGTCGGTGCCGGCGGGCTATCCCTATCTCGGTGATGACCCCGTGGTGCCGCTGCGTGCCGGCGAGCAGGTGGCGTGGAAACTGGTCGGTGGGGGGTGAGATGGATCAACCCGATCCGATGTTGCTGCGGGCGGCCGAGGCTTTGCCGTGGGGCGCGCACGCGCGCGCCATTCGCGGCGGCGCGTTGCGGGTGACGCGTCGTGTCCTTGCCGCGGCCGGCCTGCTCGCGCTGCTCGCCGGCTGCGAGAACAGCGCCACCGCATTCATGATCGACGGCAACCAGCACGCGCTGATCCTGGTGCGCGAGCAGAAGTTCCTGTGGGACGACGAGTTACGCCAGGCGGTCGTGGTGTCGCGCCTGCCCGCCTGCCAGAAGCGCATCCGCATCCATCCGGGTTCGACCGAACTCGTCGAGATGAAGGTGTATGCCGCGGGCGACAGCCTGTGGGCGCTGCAGCAGGGGCCGCGCTGGTATCTCGCCGGCACCGAGGAGTGCCGCCTGCAGGACTGGGATAATCCGGGTGGCCGCCCGCCCGGCGTCCTCGCCGGCAGCTTCGTGCTCAAGAACGGCGAGCCGGTCTTCGTTCCCGCCCCCGCTTCCAAATGAGTGCGCTGGCCTTTGGCCGCCGCGCGTATAATCTGCCCGGGAAGTTCGCCAGGCAGTCGCTGCGCACCTCGTCGTGCGTGGAGGAAAGTCCGGGCCCCGCAGAGCAGGATGCCGGCTAACGGCCGGGCGCCGTGAGGCGACGGAAAGTGCAACAGAGAGCAGACCGCCGATGGCCTGGGCTTCGCTGCCGCAAGGCAGCCAGGCCCATTTTGAAGAGCTTGCTCTTCAATGGGCACAGGTAAGGGTGAAACGGTGCCGCGGCGTGCGCAAGCAGGTCGCGGGTCGGAGCGCAAGCGCCGGCGGGTAAGAGCCCACCGCAGGACTGGCAACAGGACTGGCACGGCAAACCCCATCCGGGGCAAGGCCAAATAGGGGAGCATTGGCGTGGCTCGCGTCGCTCCCGGGTAGGCTGCTAGAGCGCCGCGGCGACGCGGCGCCCAGAGGAATGACTGCCCGACGCTGCCGGTTTGCCGGCTGCGTTCGACAGAACCCGGCTTATCGGCGAACTTTCCCACTTCATCTTTGTTTTCGCTCCGCGCGCAGTCGCTCGCCCGGGGCGTCGTCCGCGTTTCACGATCGCCGATCCCGATCCGGGGGCGCGTTCGAGCAGTCATTCCCACTTTTCCCCACTCCCCGCATTGCGCCGCCCACATTCGTGTGCCGCGCGAACCTTCTTGCCCATCACCCTTGATTTTTCAGGGTTTATTCGGGCTCTCGCGGTGCGCGATAAGTCATTGTGTAACAACGGGATTCCGTTTCCCTTGCCTTGACCGGGGGTAGCCTTTCCACTAAAGTGGGTTCAAGTGGAAAAAAGTGGGGAAAAGTGTCGATCCGGCGCTTCCCCGAAGCCGTCAGGGGGTCCGATGTTCCAGGGTGCGGTCGCGCTCAATCTCGATGCGAAGGGTCGCCTTGCGATCCCGGCGCGGCATCGTGATGCCCTGGCCGTCGACAACGGGCAGGTGCTGCTCACCGCCCATCCGCATGGCTGCTGCCTCGTCTACCCCGTCCCGGCGTGGATTCCGATCCGTGACAAGGTGCTCGCCGCGCCTGGTCTCGATCCGCAATCGGCAATGCTCAAGCGCCTGCTTGTGGGCTTTGCCCAGGAAGAGGCGCTCGATGCTGCGGGTCGCGTGCTCGTGGCGTCGTCGCTGCGCAAGTTCGCCAAGCTCGACAAGCAGGTCTGGCTGGTCGGTCAGGGCACGCACTTCGAGCTGTGGTCCGACGAGGGCTGGGAGAAGCAGCAGCAGGCGATGCTCGAGCTTGTCAGCACCGGCCTGCCGCCCGGTTTCGAGAGCCTCGCGCTGTGAGCGCGGCGCAGCCCCATGTCAGCGTCCTGCTTGCGGAAGCGGTCGACGCGCTCGCGATCCGTGGCGACGGCATTTATGTCGATGGCACGTTCGGGCGTGGCGGTCACAGCCGGGCGGTGCTCGCCCGCCTGGGGCCGCAGGGTCGGCTGATCGCATTCGATCGTGACCCGGCCGCGATCGCGGCCGGGCAGGCGGTGAACGACGCGCGGCTGACGCTGGTGCACTCGGCGTTCAGCGCGCTCGACGAAGAACTCGCACGCCTCGACGTGCGTGTGGTCGATGGCGTGCTGCTGGATCTCGGGGTGTCTTCACCTCAACTGGACGATGGTGCGCGCGGGATGAGCTTTCGTTTCGACGCGCCGCTCGACATGCGCATGGATACGAGCCGCGGGCAGACCGTGGCGGATTGGCTGGCGGAGGCATCTGTCGGCCAGATCACGGAGGTAATCAGGGATTATGGAGAGGAACGGTTTGCTCATGCGATTGCAAAGGCGATTGCAACTGCTCGGGCAGGGGGGCTTGTCGCAACCACTGGACAACTTGCCGCGCTCGTGGAAAAGGCGGTCCGCACACGCGAGCCGGGGCAGCACCCGGCGACACGCACCTTCCAGGCTCTTCGGATTTTCATCAATCAGGAACTCGAGGAGCTGAGCCGCGTGCTGCCCGACTGCGTGGCGCGGCTGCGACCGGGCGGGCGGCTGGCGGTGATCAGCTTCCATTCGCTCGAGGATCGCATCGTGAAGCGCTTCATGCGTGACGCGTCGCGGCCGCCGGTGTTGCCGCGCCGGCTGCCGATCAGGGCGGCGGATCTGCCCGCGCCGCGCCTGATGCTCGTCGGCAAGGCGGTGCGTCCCGGTGACGCCGAAGTGGCGGCCAATCCGCGCGCGCGCAGCGCGGTGATGCGGGTGGCCGAGCGCACGGAGGCGCCCTGATGGTTCGTGTCGATGCCGTTCTCGTCGCTCTCGCCGTGGCCAGTGCGCTCGGCGCCATCTCGGCCCAGCATCAGGCGCGCCGCCTGCATACCGCATTTGAGCGCGAGCAGGCGCGAGCCCAGGCGCTCGAGGTCGAATGGGGGCAGCTGCAGCTCGAACAGAGCACCTGGGCCACTCACGGCCGCATCGAAAAACTCGCCCGCGACCGGCTCGGCATGCAGGTGCCGCCGGAAGGGCAGGTGCTCGTGGTGGAACCGTAATCATGAAAAAACAACGTACCGTCACGTTCAACCACAATCCGCTGCTCAAGCGCGACCTGCCGGCCTGGCGGCCGCGCATGGTCATGCTCGCCTTGATGGGCTGCTCGCTCGCGCTCACCGGCCGTGCGCTCTATCTGCAGGGGGTCAACGACGACTTCCTGCAGGCCAAGGGCGAGTCGCGCTATGCACGCGTGCTCGAGGTGCCGGCCACCCGCGGACGCATCACCGACCGCCATGGCGACATCCTCGCGGTGAGCACCCCGGTACGTGCAATCTGGGCGCTGCCGTCGGATGCACGGCTGGAGCCTGCGCAGGCCCGCGAACTCGCCCGCCTGCTCGAGATGGACGTCAATGAACTCAACGGCAAGATCGCCGGAGGGCGCGATTTCGTCTACCTGAAGCGCCAGGTTCCCCCCGAGGTCGCGCAGCGCATTGCCGACCTTCGCCTGCCCGGGATCCATCAGCAGAAGGAATTTCGTCGTTACTACCCCGGCGGGGAGGTTATGGCACATATCCTCGGCTTCACCGACCTCGAGGACAAGGGGCAGGAAGGCATCGAGCTCGCGTTCGACAAGCGTTTGTCAGGGCGTGCAGGTGCGCGCCGCGTGATCAAGGACCGTCGTGGCCAGATCGTCGAGGACGTCGAGGCGATCCGTTCGCCGCGTGACGGCGACGACGTGGCGTTGTCGGTCGACGGCAAGATCCAGTATCTGGCGTGGTCAGCTTTGCGCGAGGCGATGGAGGAGCACAAGGCCAAGGCAGCCGCCGCGGTGGTCCTCGACGTGCGCAGCGGCGAGGTGCTTGCCCTGGTCAACGCGCCAACCTTCAATCCGAACAATCGCAACAACCTCACCGGCGCGCAACTGCGCAACCGGGTGTTTACCGATGCCTTCGAGCCGGGTTCGGTGATGAAGCCCTTCATCGCCGCGCTCGCGCTCGAGCGCGGCAAGGTCCGGCTCAACACGCCGATCGACACCGGTAGCGGGCGCCTGACGATCGGTAGCGCGACCATCTCCGACACCAAGCGCCACGGCATCATCACGATGGCGCAGGTGGTGCAGAAATCGTCGAACATCGGCACCGTCAAGATGGCGCAGCAACTCGGCGCCGAAGAGATGTGGCACCTGTTCGATCAGCTTGGCTTCGGCACTCAGCTCAACCTCGGCTTCCCCGGCGAAACCTCGGGTCGCCTGCGCCCGGTCAAGAGCTGGCGGCCGATCGAGCAGGCGACGATGTCTTACGGTCACGGCATCTCCACCAGCCTGATCCAGATGGCGCGCGCCTACCTGGTATTTGCGCGTGAAGGCGAGCTGGTGCCGCTGTCGCTCACCCGGCTGGACGGGGCGCCGAGTTCCGGGCGGCGCGTGTTCTCGGCCGAGACCGCGCGCCAGATGCGCACGGTGCTGGCGATGGCCGCGGGGCCCGGCGGCACCGCGCCGAGGGCCCAGATCCCCGGCTACACGGTGGCAGGCAAGACCGGCACCGCGCACAAGCTCGAGGACGGCCGCTATGCGCGCAAGTACATCTCATCCTTCGTCGGCTTCGCGCCGGCGAGCGATCCGCGCATCGTGGTCGCGGTGATGGTGGACGAGCCGTCCGCGGGCAGCCACTACGGCGGCACGGTCGCGGCGCCCGTCTTCGCACGCATCAGCGAAGGCACGCTGCGCACCCTTGGAGTTGCCCCCGACATGCCGCTGACCCCGCTGCAGCTCGCGAAGCGCAGCGCCGAAGAGGCCGCCGCCGGCAGTAGCGGGCGGGAGAACATGTGAGCGCCGCACAGGCAAGCGCCCTGCTCGAGCGCCTGCATGCGCTCGGCGTACGCGCCCACGACATCACCGCGGATTCGCGCAAGGCCGGTCCGGGCTGCATCTTCGCGGCCTGGCCCGGGCAGCGCACCGACGGGCGCCGCTTCCTCGCCGACGCTGCCGCGCGTGGCGCGGCAGCGCTGCTGTGGGACGACGCCGACGGCTTCGTTCCGCCAGCGCTGGACGTGCCCGCGCTCGGCGCCCATGGACTGCGCGAACTTTCTGGCCATCTCGCCGACCAGATCCACGGTCAGCCTTCGGAAAACCTCTGGCTGGCCGGGGTCACCGGCACCAACGGCAAGACCACCGTGTCGCAGATGCTCGCGCGTGCGCTCGACGAACTCGGCGAGCGCTGCGGCATCGTCGGCACGCTCGGCTGCGGTTTCCCCGATCAACTCGAGGAGGGCATCAACACCACGCCCGATGCGCTCGACCTGCAGCGCTGGTTCGCACACTTCCGCGACCAGGGGGCTGCGGCGGTGGCGATGGAGGTGTCCTCGATCGGTCTCGACCAGGGGCGCGTGAACGGCGCGCGTTTCGACGTCGCGATCTTCACCAACCTGACCCGCGACCATCTCGACTACCACGGCACCATGGAGGCCTACGCCGAGGCCAAGGCACGCCTGTTCGCACGCCCGGAGCTGCGCACCAGCGTGATCAACATCGACGACCCGTGGGGGCTCGCGCTTGCCCGTCGGCTGGTGGCCGAGGGGCGCGCGGTGATCGCGTGCACCTTGTATGCGGCCAACACCAACGCGGTGCCGGGTGCGCGCGTGCTGTTCGCCGACCGCCTGCAGGCAGCGCCGGCCGGACTTCGTTTCGCGCTCGTCTGGGATGGACGCGAGGCGGATGTCAGCGTGCGCATGGTGGCGCAGTTCAACGTTTCCAACCTGATCGCGGTGGCCGGGGCGCTGCTCGCGCGCGGCGTCGCCTTCGACGAACTGGCGCCAGTGCTGACGAGGCTGTCGCCGCCGCAGGGGCGCATGCAACTCGTCGGCGGGGTGTGCGAACCGCTCGCGGTGATCGACTACGCGCATTCGCCGGATGCGCTCGCCAAGGTGCTCGAGGCGCTGCGCGGCACCGTACATAGCCGGCGTGGCCGGCTGATCTGCGTGTTTGGCTGTGGCGGCGACCGCGACCCGGGCAAGCGTCCGATGATGGGCGAGATCGCGCAGGCGATCGCCGACCGCGTGGTGATCACGAGCGATAACCCGCGCTCCGAGGATCCGCTGCGCATCATCGAGGCAATCGCCGCCGGCGCTGGCCCTGGGGCCGAGTGCGTGGTGGACCGCGCACAGGCGATCACGCTCGCGATCGGTGAGGCACGGGCCGACGATGTGGTGCTGATCGCCGGCAAGGGCCACGAGCCCTACCAGGAAATCCATGGTGAACGCCTGCCGTTCTCCGATCTCGAACAGGCGAAGCTGGCGCTGCGCGCATGGCATGCGAAGGGGAGCAGCCGATGATGACCCTGCAGGATGCCGTGCACGCGCTCGCCGCGCACGGCGCTCAGGCCACCGCGACGACGCGCTTCGACAGCGTGGGCACCGATACCCGTGCGCTTGCCCCGGGGCAGCTCTTCGTCGCCTTGCGTGGCGAGCGCTTTGACGGCCACGAATTCGTTGCCGCCGCCGCGCAGGCGGGCGCCGCTGCGGCGATGGTGGATGCGGGCTGGTTTGCCGACCATGACGCCGCCGCACTGCCGCTGCTCGTGGTGGACGACACCCGGCGCGCGCTCGGCACCCTGGCTGCGGCCTGGCGGGCGCGCTTCGCGCTGCCGCTGATCGGCATCACCGGCAGCAACGGCAAGACCACGGTCAAGGAAATGTGTGCCGCGATCCTGCGCGCACAAGCGCGGCGCGAGGGCTTCGGCGAGGAGTCGGTGCTCGCCACGCGCGGCAACCTGAACAACGACATCGGCCTGCCGCTGACCCTGCTCGGCCTGCGCGACTTTCACCGTGCTGCGGTGATCGAGATGGGCATGAACCATCCCGGCGAGATCGCCTACCTGAGCGAACTCGCACAGCCGACCGTGGCGCTGGTTAACAACGCCCAGCGTGCTCACCTGCAGGGCATGGGTACGGTCGAGGAGGTCGCGCAGGAAAAGGGCGCGATCTACCAGGGGCTGGGTGCCGCCGGCGTGGCGGTGGTCAATGTCGACGATGCCCATGCAGAGGCCTGGCGCGCGCTCAACGCCGGGCGGCCGATTGTGACATTCGGTATCGACCACGAGGCGGACGTGTGCGGGCGGTGTACGCTGCGCGGCCTCGGCTCGCGGCTCGAACTCGACACCCCGCAGGGGAAGGTTGATTTCGCCTTGCAGGTGCCGGGTCTGCACAACGTACGCAACGCGCTCGGCGCAGCCGCAGCCTGCCTGGCGGCGGGCGCGTCGCGCGAGGCAGTGGCCGAAGGGCTGGCTGGTTTCACCGGCACCCGAGGCCGCCTGCAACGGCGCGCGGGGCCCAAGGGGGCGCTGATCCTCGACGACTCCTATAACGCCAACCCTGATTCGGTGCGTGCCGGAATCGATGTGCTCGCGGCGATGCCCGGCCACACCTGGCTGGTGCTCGGCGACATGGGCGAGGTCGGCGAGATCAGCGCCCAGGTGCACGACGAGATCGGCGGCTATGCCAAGAGCAAGGGCGTCGACGGCCTGTTCGCGCTGGGCGAGATGAGCGCGGTGGCGGCGCACAATTTCGGCGAGGGCGGGCGTCATTTCGCTTCGCTGGAGGCGCTCGTCAAGGCGCTCGTCGGCCGTCTGGATGCAGACTCGGTGGTGCTGGTGAAGGGCTCGCGCTTCATGCGCATGGAAAGAGTGGCGGATGCGCTTGCGGCAATGCACAATCCCGCCCCTTCAACGGAAACCGGCTCCTGACATGTTGTTGGAACTCGCTCTCTGGCTCGGCCAGGACACTCGTGGCTTCAACGTCTTCGGCTACATCACGCTGCGGACGGTGCTCGCCGCCCTCACCGCGCTCGCGATCTCGCTGATCGCCGGCCCCGGCGTCATCCGCTGGCTCGCCGCGAAGAAGATCGGCCAGGCCGTGCGCGACGATGGTCCCAAGTCGCACCTCACCAAGGCGGGCACGCCGACCATGGGCGGCGCGCTGATCCTGATCGCGATCGGCGTCACCATCCTGCTGTGGGGCGACCTGCGCAACGACTACGTGTGGGTGACCCTGTTCGTCACCCTCGGCTTCGGCGCGGTGGGCTGGGTGGATGACTGGCGCAAGGTGG
>JBEOKH010000071.1:0-10613 GCA_040275625.1 Thauera sp.
GCCAGCGCCCGCCCCGCCCATGGCGGGCGCTTCTCGCCCGCCGGGGCAGGCGCCGGCCTATGTCATGGGTTCTGGCTGGCGGTCTCGTGGCAACCCGGTCGCGACGGGCGGGTGTCGCTTTTCCTTCACGATTTCACTGCGTGGTTTTCACATGATTTCCGCAAGGTACCTCCGGAAGTGGCGCGGGTTTCTGCTTTGCGATTTCAATTTCATTATGGACTTCAATAGGTTTTGAAGGGCACGGCGGCATGACAGCACTCAGCAAAGATCGGCCTTTGGAGCGGGCAGCTTACCGCGCTTCAGACGAGGCTTGGTCGAAGGCGGTTCGGATCGCTCGCGAACTTGACCGGGTTCTCGATGGCGACTTGCCGATGCGGGAGGCTGTCAGCCGGGCAGCGGTGGAACTGCGCCTTTCGACGCGTCAGGTCTACAATCACCTCGCCCGGTATCGGGAGGACCGCCGTGTCTCGTCGCTTCTTCCTCGGACGAATGGCGCGCGGCGTGCGAGGATATCGGCCAGCGTGGAAGCCATCATTTCCGACACTTTGCGAAAGATGTGGCTGCAGCCAGAGCAACCCGATCTCGCGCCCATCGTCGACGAAATCCGTGCGCGCTGTGACAGCGAAGGGTACAAGCCCCCGTCCTATGTCACTGTGGCCAAGCGGATCCCGCGCGTGTTCACCCCAGAGGAGATCGCGCGGCGGCGGCTTTCCGGTGGCAAGCATCTTCACCGCCTGAAGCCGCGTCCGGGATACATCCGTGCCGCCCACGCCCTTGAGGTCGTCCAGATCGATCATACCCCGGCCGACATCCAGTTCGTCGAGGTGATCGACGATCATGGCATCTTCGTTGGCAGACCTTATCTGACCATCGCCGCCGATGTGGCGACGAGTGCCATCATCGGCTTCTGTCTGACCCTCGAGCGTCCGTCCCGGCTCTCGGTCGCCTTGTGCCTTGCCCACGCGATATGCAGCAAGGATAACTGGCTGGCCGAACGCGGGATCGCGCACCCGTGGGTGATGCATGGCCGCCCTAAGCAGATCGTCGTGGACTCCGCCAAGGAATTTCAGAGCAGTACCTTTACGAAAGGATGCGCCGACTTCGGGATCACCGTCCGAACCCGGAACAAGGGCACAGTTCACCGAGGTGGGGTTGTCGAGCGCCTCCTTGGAAAAGTGAACACGGTGCTTCGCTCTCTTCCTGGCAAGACCGGACGGTCGATCGCGGATCGCGGCGACTATTCGTCCGATGAGAGGGCAAGTCTGACCTTCGCGGCCCTCGAGCGTTGCATCGCCCTGGCAATCGTCGATCACAACCAGACCCAGAACGCGCGCAAGCTGACTGTGCCTCGCCTCGAATGGGAGCTGCGACTTCCACCGACGGACCGGCCGATCGATGATCCTGACCAAGTCCTGCTCAACTTTCTCCCCCGCACAACACGCCGCATCTCTCCCCAGGGCGTCAGCCTGTTCGCCATCGACTACTTCGAGCAATGGCTTGAGCCTCTCGTCGCCCGCCGTGACCGGTTGCCACCTCTGGATCTATGCTACGACCCCCGGGACATCAGCCGGATCTACATCGCCGATCCCGACACGCGGATCTGGCGTCCGGTAAAGCGGCGGGATGGGGTGACCATGCCAATCACCCTTTGGCAGCATGAAGCCGACCGAGCGCGCACGCGAGAGAGCCAACAACGACCGGCGCAGGAAAAGACGCTTCTGCGCCGGGAAATCGCGGCGACCGTCGCCGGGGCCAAATCCAAGAAGGCTCACCTGCGGGAAATGACCAGGGCCCGACACGCCGCAGACGCGCCGAAGGCGTATCAAAATGTCGGGCAGGTTTCGGAGGCGACCCATACCGGACCAGAACCTGACCGACCCCGCCGCGTCTTTCCTGTGGAGACCTGGTAGCATGGCCGACCATCTCCTACCATCAACCTCAGCGTTGCTCGATGCGGATGCTGCCACCCGCATTGCTCATATTCGGGCGCCACGCTGGATAGGCCATCCCGGTGCCTCTGCGGCACATGATGCGATGCGGCAGCTGTTGGAACGCCCGCCATCACTCCGTCCACGCGGCTTGCTGATTGCTGGTCCCTATCACAACGGCAAGACCATGATCGCCGAACGCTTCGCCGTCGAACATCTGCGCCGTGCCGACCGGCAAAGGGTCTGGGTGATCCAGACCCGGGAGGGGGCAGGCCTGTCGCATTTCTACGCCAGCATTCTGTCCGGACTGCGCGCCCCGCAAGCTGCCGGCTGGCGTAGCCTGTCCCGCGCCAGCGAACAGGTCGATCATCTTCTCGACAGCGTCAAGCCGCGCCTGCTCATCTTCGACGAATTCCACAGTGTTCTGCGCGGACGCCGACAGGATGTGAAGGCAATCTTCTCGTTCCTGCGGCGGATCGCACGCGTGCATGACATCTCGCCCGTGCTTGTCGGCGAAATCGCTGTCTATGATGCATTGCACGACACTGAAGAAATGGGCTCGCGGTTCGATACGGTCGCAGTGTCACGGTGGGGATTCGACGAAGACTTCGCCACGCTTCTCGACAGTCTCGAGGCCAGCATGCCGCTTGCGCATGCCTCAAACCTCTCACGACCTCCCCTGGCCAAAATGATCCATGATCTGTCGGAAGGGCTGATTGGCGAGGTGGTCGACATCGTCACCCGGACGGCGGTGGCAGCTGTTGAGAGCGGTGAGGAAAGGATCACGTCCAGCACCGTCATGGCCCTCGGCTATGTACCGCTGTCACGGCGACGGAACTCGGCCTTGCGCCATTCAATGACATGACCAGCAGTGCGCAGAGGATCACCGTCTCCCCGGCCCGCCGCTATAGAGTGGCCGCGGGGCATCGCTGGCCGGTGGACGTCCGGCCAGCTCCTGGGGAGCTTTTGTCAAGCTGGCTGCATCGGCTTGCACATGCCAATGGTGTGCCGCCGCGCTATTTTGGAGCGGTGCTCGGGGTGGCCGGCGAGACATGGTCGGCGCAACTTGACCGGCATCTGCCGGATTCTGTTCGTCGCTTGCTGCTCGACCATACGGCGATCTGCCCCGACGAGATCGACGGTCTTTGTCTGGCCAACAGTCCACTCTCGACCCTGCGCTTGCGGCTGCGGACCCGGCCGCAAGATGCAGGGACATCGACGGCGCAGTCCTGTTGGTTGCAGTTCTGTCCCTCCTGCCTGGGGGAAGACGAGGTGCCCTATTTCCGGCGGAGCTGGACCTTGGCAACCCGCGTGTCCTGCTTTCGCCATGGCTGCCGCTTGCGCGACCGTTGCCCGTCTTGTGGGCAGAGCCTTGCGCCATTTCGTCAGGCTCGCCTCGTGCCACAACAGTACTGCGCCTTCTGCGACGCCCCTCTCGCAAAACCGACTGGCCCGGCAAGCACGGGCGCCCGGCGCCTCGAGCGGCTGATCGACGATCTGCTGCGCCTTGATTCCGCTGAGCGCGCGCAGGACGACCGGAAGTCTCTTGCCGTGCAGCTTATGAAACACCCAGTGCCCGTCAGAACGGCGACATCAACGGTCCCATTCTTGTCGCATCGGGTTCGCTACAATTTCTTCCAGCGGTTGTCAGAGCGGCAGATCGAGGTAAGAGACCCCACAGAACGCGGCCCGCTGACCTTCTGGCTCGGGCTGGCCCGCGCCTCCGAAAACCACAAGGGGTTGGTCGGGACGCTCAGAGATCGGCTTGGCGAAACTGCCGGGCCGGGGCCGGCCTCCTCCTCCAGAGAGCCTGATCTGGCCGCCTTGCTGCGGGCAGCAATCCGGCTTCACCAAAGTCGCTGATTTCCTGCTGAAGCCTGGCCGGTCGCCTAACCTTCCATGGCCCCCGATGGGCCTGCCAGGCCTGCATCGTCCAATTGCTCGGGGTCTGGCAGGTCGCGCAAGGACTCCATCCCGAAGGCAGCCAAGAACGCCTCGGTGGTGACGAAGGTATGAGGCGCGCCACGGCGGGGTTCGCGAGGGCCGGTGCCGATCAGGTCCCGCTCGGCAAGTCGGCCGATCAGGTCACGGCTGATCTCTTTTCCGAAGATGTCCTTCAACCCGTCGCGGCTGATCGGCTGGTGATACGCAATCGCCGCCAGCACGGCCAGATCGTATTCCGACAGGTTCAGCGCTTGGCCGTCCACATCCGCCGCGGCGCGGATCGCTGGGGCATAGGCCGCGCGCGTGCGCAGCATCCACGCCTTTCCCACCTGTGCCACCTCATAGGGTCGGCCTTCCAGATCCACTGCCAGATCCTCGATCAACAGATCGACTGAGGCCCCCTGCCCCACGACCCGCGCCAGATCCTCGCGCGCCACCGGGGTCGTGCTTGCGAACAGCACCGCCTCGATCCGACGCATCCATTCCCGCCAGCGCAGCTCAGGGGGAAGAACGGCCAATTCGCGGTCAAGTTCTGTGTCCTCGCGCCGCCCCATGCTCAGACCCCGTAAAGTCGGAACGTGTCCCGCCCTGTCAGTTCGCGCACGGCGCCGAGCGCCACCAGTCGGTCGCAGAGCCGTCGCGCGGCCCGATCCGACATGAAGGCCAATGCCCCCGGCACCAGCGCATCGCGCGACAGGAACAGATCGACCGCCCGGCCCGCCGCCTTGGCGCGCAGCTTCGGGGCCACTGCCCGAAGGCGGGCCGCCGCACGGGCCAGATCGCCGGCCAGCGGCAGCGCCTGCCGAACGGCAGAGACAACGGCGCGGTGACAGGCCAGCCGCAGATCATCGCCCCGCAAGCGTATATCGCGGGGCTTGAGCGTCAGCGCCAGAAGCGGCAGCACATGCGTTGCCCCCAACGCTTTTGCCAACGCGGCATCGGACAGGATCAGGGCGGCGGCCTCGGCTCGCGGACTATCGGTCAGCACCGCCTCGACGACCTGCGCCGCGCGGTCCACTGGGGTCGGTCCGGTGGCATCAAGGCAAAGCGCGATCCGCTCTGCCGTTACTCCGTCCAGCGTATTGACCAGATGCGCGACCGAAACCGGCCGCGCCGCCGCGCGTGACCACTGCCGTGCGATCCGCCCCGCCGGGCCGGGGTCGTCGCCCGGTCCCGTCAGGTGCAGGGCATCGCGCAAGGCGCCCTGCCCTTCCCTTCGCCCCGCCATCGCAGCGCAGTTCTCGGCCGCCGTCAGGGCCAGACGATCGCGCCACAGCGCCAGAGGCACATCCCCCGACGCCATTGCCTGACCCAGATGCGCCAGCGCGGCCCCGGACCGGAAGGCCGCAGCCTCCGGCGGCTCGGACGGCGCAGAGACGATCCAGCCCGGCAGCGGGGGCAGCATCGGCAAGGTTTCCAAAGGCTCGGCGCGCGGTTTTCCCATGTCGGCAGCTAATATTGTGACGGCGCTTTCTGCCAGAGAAATGCACCTATAGCGCCGCAGCTTTGTCGGCTCCACAATGTCCAATAAGTTTGCATTATCGGACGTGCCGGGAGTATGCTCGACGGTATGACCGAAACGCCCGAGAAATCGCCTTCAGAACCCCCGGAACGTCCCGATCGCCATGAGCGGGACGACAGCGCTGATACGGAGCGCGACACGATCGCCCTGCCCTCCCATGTCGCTGGCTCGGGCACGCTCGACCGCCTGGTCGAAACGGCGCGTGACTATGCGCGTCAGGCGGCGTCGGAGAACACGCTGAAGGCCTATGCCAAGGACTGGGCCCATTTCGCCCGCTGGTGCCGGATGCGCGGCGCGGGCCCTCTCCCCCCGTCACCCGAGCTGATCGGGCTCTACATCGCGGATCTGGCAGCGCCGGGCGCCAAGGCCCCAGCCCTCTCGGCCTCCTCTATAGAACGGCGGCTGTCTGGCCTGACCTGGGGCTATGCGCAGCGCGGAGAGCGGCTCGACCGCAAAGATCGGCACATTGCCAGCGTCCTGGCTGGCATCCGCCGCAAGCACGCACGGCCACCAGCACAGAAAGAGGCCATTCTGCCGGAAGACCTGCGCGACATGCTGGCAACCCTCCCCCACGATTTGCGCGGCCTGCGCGACCGGGCGATCCTGCTGATCGGCTTTGCTGGTGGCCTGCGTCGGTCCGAAATTGTCAGCCTCGACCACGGCAAGGATGACACGCCTGACTCCGGCGGCTGGGTCGAGATCTTGGAGGACGGCGTGCTCCTCACCCTGCGCGGCAAGACCGGTTGGCGCGAGGTCGAAATCGCCCGCGGCTCATCAGATCAGACCTGCCCGGTCCATGCCCTGACGCAGTGGCTGCATTACGCAAGGATCGACTTCGGCCCGATCTTCGTCGCCACGTCACGCAACGGCCTGAAAGCTACGAGCGAGCGGTTGTCGGACAAGCACGTCGCCCGGCTGATCAAGTCCTGCGCCCGCGAGGCCGGGCTACGCCCTGATCTGCCTGAAGCCGAGCGCGTGCGGCTGTTCTCGGGCCATTCCCTGCGCGCAGGCCTTGCCAGCAGCGCGGAAGTTGATGAGCGCTACGTTCAAAAGCAGCTTGGTCATGCCAGCGCAGAGATGACCCGCCGATACCAGCGACGCCGCGACAGGTTCCGGGTGAACCTGACCAAGGCCGCAGGCCTGTAAGCCCCCTGCCCTTCCGTCGAGCCTTTGCTGAAATGCCAAGCTCCAACCAGACCGCTCAGGTTTCAGCTAATCGCTTCAATTGAAATCGGGAACCAAACGCGACAGCGGGGAAAGGCAGTGCCTTTCCTGTTCCGCCCGCGCCTGACGGTTTTCAGAAAGATATTCTTCCCCTTGAAAACAAGCCATCCGCCAGCACAATGCGCAAAATCATGATGTAATGCGCATTACCGGCGGCTTTCGCCCGCCACCCTGCCCCGCGCTGCACTTCAGGGGCTGGCCGGGGGGCCGGAACCCCCGCCACACGCGCCGGAACCCTTTATTGGGGTCTGATGCCGGAGGGTGCAAAATAGTACGCTAAGCTGACAGAACACGCTTTCCGTGATCGCGAAGGTTTCCGTTGGCATCGACGTAGCGATAGAGGGTCACGGATTTGACGCCGAGCTCGGCCGCGAGGGCGGCAACAGAGGTGTCTCTATTCGCCATGGCGGCTTGCGCGAGCCGGACCTGAGCCTTTGTCAGGGCGAATTTCCTCCCGCCTTTTCGACCACGCGCCCGGGCGGCGGCAAGGCCAGCCATGGTGCGCTCCCTGATCAGGTCGCGCTCGAACTCAGCCAGCGTCGCGAAGATACCGAAGATCATGCGACCTGCTGAGGTGGTGGTGTCGATTTCAGCGCCTTGACCGGTTAGCACGCGCAGTCCGATGCCGCGATCTGACAGGTCGCGCACCGTGTTGACCAAGTGGGTCAGCGTGCGCCCGAGTCTATCCAGCTTCCAGACAACGAGAACATCCCCTTCCCGCAATGACCGCAGGCAGGCCTCCAGACCTGGACGGTCATCGCGCGCACCGGATGCCTGGTCTTCGTAGATGCGTTCCACGGGTACTCCGGCGGCGATCAAGGCATCGCGTTGGAGATCCAGGGACTGTGACCCGTCAGCCTTGGAGATGCGTGCATAGCCGATCAGCATGTTTCACAAACGTTCGTTTGGGACGTATTCGTGCGGGCGGCGCTTTTCGACATCATTCTTGTTCCTTATCAAATACCAAAAACAAAATATCACAAACCATACTCGGAAAGAAAAAGATATATGGCACATCGCACAGTGCTGACTGACCGGCAACGTGCCGCAATGTTCGATCTGCCTGCCGTTGAGGCAGCAATGCTGCACCACTACACACTGTCGGACGATGACCTGGAAATCATCCGCGCCCGACGCCGTCCACACAACCGCTTCGGCTTTGCCCTGCAACTTTGCGCGTTGCGATATCCCGGTCGTCTGCTGGGACC
Source organism: Thauera sp. (assembly GCA_040275625.1). GTDB lineage: Bacteria > Pseudomonadota > Gammaproteobacteria > Burkholderiales > Rhodocyclaceae > Thauera. The sequence continues at coordinate 7,827 of JBEOKH010000071.1, forward strand.
TGGCGAGGTGATCCCTCTGGCGGTAAGCCGCTTCATCGCCGCGCAGCTCGGCCTGAAGCCCGATGATCTGGCAGATTATGCAATGCGTGAGGAAACCCGCCGTGAACATCTGCAAGTCCTGCGAGCGCTGTACGGTTACAAGATGTTCACGGGCCGAGGGTCGCGGGATCTGAAGGCTTGGCTGGAAGATGCGGCCGAGGCGTCGCGGTCCAACGACGATCTGGCCCGGCGCTTTGTCGAGCAGTGCCGGGCGACCCGGACCATTCTGCCCGGTGTCACGATCATTGAGCGCCTTTGCGCAGATGCGCTGGTCGTCGCAGAGCGGCGGATCGCATCTCGGATCGCGGGGCGGCTGGTCGATGCCATGCGGGCGCGTCTCGACGCCTTGCTGACAGAAGATTCTGGCGGCTCGGTCACGCGGTTTGTCTGGCTGCGTCAATTCGAAGTCGGGCAGAATTCGGCCGACATGAACCGTCTTCTCGACCGGCTGGAGTTCCTCCAGGGCATCGGGCTTGATGAAGCGGCCTTAGCCGAGGTGCCGCCCCACCGGATTGCCCGGCTGCGCAGGCAGGGTGAGCGGTACTTTGCGGGCGACTTGCGGGACATCTCGGACGACCGCCGCCTCGCCATCCTTGCCGTCTGCGCGTTGGAATGGCGCAGCGCCATTGCCGACGCTATTGTGGAAACCCATGACCGGATCGTCGGCAAGACCTGGCGCGAGGCGAAATCCCGATGTGATGCCCGTGCGGAAGATGCCAAGGCGGCGCTGAAGGACACCTTGCAGTCCTTCGCGGCCCTGGGTTCTGCATTGCTGGAGGCCCATGAAGATCGCGCGTCGCTCGAGGAGGCGGTCGGCAATGCCGGTGGCTGGCTGTCGCTCAAGGGGCTGGTCGCGACAGCGGCCCAGTTGACCGACACCCTTGCCGCCGACCCGTTGGCCCATGTCGGCCATGGATATCATCGCTTCCGCCGCTACGCACCGCGCATGCTGCGGGCACTCGACATCCGCGCCGCGCCCGTGGCGGATCCATTGTTGGCGGCGAGCAAGATCGTTGCGGGCACGGATGTGACGCCCGTGCGTCCCTTGGCCTTCCTGCGTCGAGCATCAAAATGGCAGCGCCACCTTGGCGGCGAGGATGACGGGGGCCGCCTGTGGGAAGTCGCGGTCCTGTTTCATCTGCGCGAAGCCTTCCGTTCGGGCGATGTCTGGCTCGCCCATTCCCGGCGATTTGGCGACTTGAAGGAGGCGCTGGTTCCCGCAGAGGTCGCCCGCGCCGCGCCGAAGCTTGCCATGCCGCTTGAACCCAACACCTGGCTCGCCGACCGCAAGGCGCGCATGTCTGACGCCTTGCACCGACTGGCGCGCGCCGCAAAGGCGGGTGCTATTCCGGGCGGGTCGATCGAGGATGGTGTGCTGAAGATCGACCGTCTGACCGCCGCGGTTCCCGAAGAAGCCGATGCCATGGTCCTCGACCTCTACAAGCGCCTGCCGGAAATCAGGGTCACGGATCTTTTGCTGGAGGTGGATGACGAGGTCGGATTCACCGAAACCTTCACACATCTGAACACAGGCGTGCCGTGCAAGGACAGGATCGGCCTTCTGAACGTGCTGCTTGCCGAAGGGCTGAACCTCGGCCTCAGCAAAATGGCCGGGGCCACCAACACCCACGATTACTTCCAGCTCTCCCGCCTGTCGCGATGGCATGTTGACGGCGAGGCCATGTCCCGAGCGCTGGCAAAGGTGATCGAGGCGCAGTCCTCCTTGCCGATGGCCCGCTTCTGGGGTGCCGGACAAACCGCATCCAGTGATGGGCAGTTCTTTCCCACCACTCGCCACGGCGAGGCGATGAACCTGATCAACGCCAAGTATGGCCAGGAACCGGGGTTGAAGGCCTACACCCATGTCTCCGACCAGTTCGGGCCCTTCGCCACCCAGACCATCCCGGCCACGGTGAATGAGGCGCCCTACATCCTCGACGGTCTGCTGATGACCGATGCCGGCCAAAAGATCCGCGAGCAATACGCCGACAGCGGCGGATTCACAGATCATGTCTTCGCGGTTACCGCCCTGCTGGGCTTCCAGTTCATTCCGCGTATTCGCGACCTGCCATCGAAGCGCCTTTACCTCTTCGATCCGGCGGCCTGCCCCAAGGAACTGAAGGGGCTGATCGGCGGCAAGATCAAGGAGCCGCTCATCGCGGCAAACTGGCCCGACATCCTGCGCAGCGCGGCCACCATGGCGACAGGGGTCATGCCCCCGAGCCAGTTATTGCGGAAGTTCGCAGCCTACCCCCGACAGCATGAACTGGCGGTGGCCTTGCGCGAAATCGGACGGGTGGAACGGACTCTGTTCATTGTGGAATGGCTGCTCGATGCGGACATGCAGCGCCGCGCACAGATCGGTCTGAACAAGGGTGAGGCACACCACGCCCTGAAAAATGCCCTGCGCATCGGTCGCCAAGGGGAAATCCGCGACCGAACCGCCGAAGGTCAGCACTTCCGCATGGCCGGCCTGAACCTGCTCGCTGCGATTATTATCTACTGGAACACCAAGCATCTCGGGCATGCAGGCAACAGCCGCCGTCGCGCCGGTCTGGACTGCTCGCCAAACCTTCTGGCACATATCTCACCGCTCGGATGGGCCCACATCCTTCTCACCGGCGAGTACAGATGGCCAAAACGATGATCCCAGTCCTTAGCGTACTATTCTGCACTCTCCGGCATTAGACCCCAAAGTGGTCGAGCGCCATGGAACGTTGGGCTTTGCAGGAGTGTGCGGTCCCTCCA
>JBEOKH010000072.1:0-2932 GCA_040275625.1 Thauera sp.
TGGGTGTGCTCGATCCGACCAAGGTCACCCGCACCGCGCTGCAGAACGCCGCGTCCGTCGCCGGCCTGATGCTGACCACCGACTGCATGGTCGGCGAGCTGGCCGAGGACAAGCCGATGGGCGGCATGCCCGACATGGGCGGCATGGGTGGCATGGGCGGCATGGGCATGGGCATGTAATTGCCGCTGGCCCGACGGTCCGGTCTCGCCGGGCCAGCGGGCCGCAGCTGCCCGGGTAAACGACGAAGGCCCTGCACAGTGCAGGGCCTTCGTCGTTTACCGTCGGCATCCAGCAGGGCTGCCGCGGTTCTGGATGCGGTGCGGGCGGGACGGCGGGAAATGTTCGCGGCTCGCGTCGCCCCCGCGAAGCGCTGGCGCAAGCCAGGACGTTGCAGCAGGCGGCAAGCCGCAAGAGCGCGCGCACGCCGTGTCGCGACGCTCCTGCCGCGCCGAAGCGTGGGATAATCGCGTCGCTGGGAAAGGGGAAAAATCGGTGGGGAGCGCGTCGGCCCGTGTGGGCGCGCACTCCCCGGAACGCCGCTGCACATGCAGCCGCGTCCCCGAGACCGAGCAAAAGGAGAACAGCGCCCCTATTCTCTGAACCCCTGCTTACAACCAACTTACAGCGGGAAAGCCATGCGTATCCTGTTGGCGGAAGACGATCCGGTGATCGCAGACGGTATCTGTCGCGCGCTGCGGCGTGGCGGTTGTGCGGTCGATCACGTGGCCGATGGCATGGAGGCGGACGCTGCGCTCGCGGGGCAGGGCTACGACCTGCTGATCCTTGATCTCGGCCTGCCGCGCATGAACGGCATCGAGGTGCTCAAGCGCCTGCGCGCGCGCAAGTCCGCGCAGCCGGTACTGATCCTGACCGCGCAGGACGGCGTGGACGACCGCGTGCGTGGGCTCGACGCCGGCGCCGACGATTACCTCACCAAACCCTTCGCGCTGCCGGAGCTCGAGGCCCGTGTGCGCGCGCTCACCCGTCGCGGCACTGGCCAGCCGCGCTGCATCGAGATCGGTCAGCTGAGCTACGACCAGGCCGACCGCGTGGTCAAGATCGGCGGCCAGCTCGTCGAACTCTCGGCGCGCGAGATCGGCCTGCTCGAGATCTTCCTGCTGCGGGTGGGGCGCCTGGTCAGCAAGGATCAGCTCGTCGATCACCTGTGCGGCTGGGGCGAGGAAGTCTCGAGCAACGCGATCGAGGTGTACGTTCATCGCCTGCGCAAGAAGCTTGAGGACAGCGGCGTGCGTATCGTGACCGTACGCGGCCTGGGGTACTGCCTGGAAAACCCCGATGCTGCCCCTGCGGCGAAAGTCCAGGCCTGAGCGGGCGCAGCGCGCGGCCAGCCCACCGCGCAAGTCGGGGCCGCCGAACTCCCTGTTCGGCGAGATCCTCGACTGGATGCTCGCGCCGCTGCTGTTCCTGTGGCCGATCTCGATCATCGTCACCCACAACGTCGCCGACAGCATCGCCAATCAGCCCTACGATCTCGCCCTCGCCGATGGCGTGCGCGCGCTCTCCCGCCTCGTCCAGGTGGAGGACGGGCAGGTGGTGGTGCGTTTTCCGGCGCCTCCGCGGGCGCTGTTCCGCGCCGACCAGGACGACGTGGTCTATTACCAGGTGGCCGACGAGCACGGCGTTACGCTGAGCGGCGATGTCGAGATTCCTGTGGTGACGCCACCCGCCACGCTGGCCGGCGAGGACGTACTGTTGCGCGATGGGATGATCCACGGCGAGGAAGTGCGCGTCGCCTACCGCTTCGTGAGCCCCCATCCGGCGCAGCTCGATCGTCTCGTGCTGGTGCAGGTGGCCGAGACGCGCAACAAGCGCACCGATCTCGCCTCGCGCGTCGTCACCGGCGTGCTCTTGCCGCAATTCGCGATCATTCCCCTTGCGGTGGTGCTGGTGTGGGTGGGCTTGAGCCGCGGCATCGCGCCGCTCAACCGCCTGCAGAGCCTGATCCGCCGCCGCCGTCCGACCGACCTGTCGCCGGTCGAGCCGTCCTCCGTGCCCGAGGAGGTGCGGCCGCTGATCATCGCCTACAACGACATGATGGCGCGCCTGGAGGAGAACCTGCAGGCGCAGCAGCGCTTCATCGCCGACGCCGCGCACCAGATGCGCACACCGCTTACCGGCCTCAAGATGCAGACCGACCTCGCGATGCACGAGACCGACCCCGAGCAGTTGCGCGAGTCGCTCACCCGTATCGCCGAGAGCACCGACCGTGCCGCTCACCTGATCAACCAGTTGCTCTCGCTCGCGCGCGCCGAGGCGAGCTTCGAGAAGCTCTATGCGGTCGAGACGGTGGTTCTCGATGCGATCGTGAGGGAGGTGGCGCTCGAGCTGTATCCGCGCGCGCAGGCCAAGCAAATCGATCTCGGCGTCGAGGCGGGTGACCACGAGCTGCTGGTCGAGGGCAACCCGGTGCTGCTGCGCGAGATGCTCAAGAATCTGGTGGACAATGCGATCAAATACACCCCGGACGGTGGCAGCGTGACAGCGCGCACGCGCTTCGCCGGCTCTCCGGTGTTCGAGGTCGAGGATACCGGCTTCGGCATCCCCGAGGCCGATCGCGAGCGTGTGTTCGAGCGCTTCTACCGCGTGCTCGGCAGTGGCGTGGATGGCTCCGGTCTGGGCCTGCCGATCGTGCGCGAGATCGCCGAGCTGCATCGCGCCACCGTCACCCTCGACGCCAACCCGGCCGGCAAGGGTACCTTGGCGCGAGTGGTGTTTCCGCGCAGCCACCTGCAGCCGCCGCAGCGGGTGCAGGGTGACCATGACGCGCTCGGCTGAGGGCCTTCCGGGCGGCAGGGCGGAGCTCAAAAAGAGTTCAAAAAGAGTTTGACATAGGATCGAAGGTGGCTATAATGCGGACCTCGTTGGCCAGTTAGCTCAGTTGGTAGAGCAGCGGATTGAAAATCCGCGTGTC
>JBEOKH010000073.1:0-6861 GCA_040275625.1 Thauera sp.
AACTACAAGCAGCTCCACCACTTCTGGACCGTTGCCCGTGCCGGTGGGATCGTCCGCGCGGCCGAACGTTCCGGGCTGGCGCCGCAGACCCTCTCGGGCCAGATCGCCACGCTGGAGACCGATCTCGGCGTCAATCTGTTCAAGCGCCAGGGCCGCGGCCTGGTGCTGACCGAGACCGGTCGCATGGTGCTGGACTACGCCGAGGAGATCTTCCGCCTCGGCAACGAGCTTGAGGAGGCCTTGCAGAGCCGCGCAACCGGCCGCACCGTGCCGTTCCGTGTCGGCATCGCCGACGTCGTGCCGAAGGCGATCGCCTGGCTGCTGCTGGCGCCATCGATGGACCTGCCCGAACCGATGCGCATCGTCTGCCGCGAAGGCAAGTTCGACGCCCTGCTCGGCGAACTGGCGATCCACAAGCTGGACGTGGTGCTCGCCGACAGCCCGCTGCCGCCGAACATGGACGTGCGCGGTTTCAGCCATGCGCTCGGCGAGTCGACGATCGGTTTCTATGCGTCGCCCGCCCTCGCGGAGCGCCTCAAGGGCGACTTTCCAGCCCGCCTCGACGGCGCGCCGCTGCTGTTGCCGGGGGTGGAAGCGAGCGTGCGCGGTCCGCTGCTGCGCTGGATCGAGGCTGCCAGCCTGCGCCCACGCATCGTCGGTGAATTCGACGACAGCGCGCTGATGCGCGCCTTCGCCGAAGCGGGAGCAGGCATCTTCCCGAGCGCCTCGCTGGTCGGCGAACAGCTCTGCCGCCAGGGCGGGCTGGTGCATCTGGGCGACGCGAAAGGGGTGACCGAAACCTACTACGCGATCTCGGTCGAGCGCAGGCTGACGCACCCGGCGGTGCGTGCGATCAGCGACGGCGCACGTGCCAAGCAAAATTTCGCGTGATTTGATTTTCGGCCGGGAGCGCTACAGAATCGCTGGCCGGAAGCGCAGCGCGGAAAAATCGGTAGTGGTCGAACCCGGAGATCGGGAACGCGACGCGTGGCCACCTTACCGACGCCGATGGCAGGCCTCGAGAGGCCTGTTCATTGAAGTACTGGTGCCGGGAGTGGGACTCGAACCCACACACCTTGCGGCGGCGGATTTTGAGTCCGCTGCGTCTACCGATTCCGCCATCCCGGCACGAGCCGCGCATTATCCCTGAACAGACGGCGAGCCGGCAAGCGAACCGCATCCACCGCCACAACCCGCCTCACCGGTCGACCACCGGAAAACAGACACGATGCCCCTGACCCTCGCCGATTTCGATTACACGCTGCCCACCGAACTGATCGCGCAGGCACCGCTGCCCGAGCGCAGCGCCAGCCGCCTGCTGGTGCTCACCCCCCAGGCGGGCGCGGCCCCGCAACTGGGCGATGGTGGCTTTGCCGACCTCGCCGGGCTGGTCGGGGCGAACGACCTGCTGGTGTTCAACGACACGCGCGTGATCCATGCCCGCCTGCACGGCGTCAAGGAAAGCGGCGGCCAGGTCGAGGTGCTGATCGAGCGTCCGGTCGGCCCGCACGAGGCGCTCGCCCAGGTGCGCGCGAGCAAGTCGCCGAAGACCGGCAGCCGACTGCGCCTCGCGGACGCCTTCGAGGTCGAGGTGCTCGGCCGCGTCGGCGAGTTCTATCACCTGCGCTTCCCGGCCGACGAAGACCTGTTCGCGTTGCTGGAGCGCAACGGCAAGCTGCCGCTGCCACCCTACATCCAGCGTGCCGCGGGCGAGGCCGACGAAAAACGCTATCAGACCGTCTATGCGCGCGAACCGGGCTCGGTCGCCGCGCCCACCGCCGGCCTGCACTTCGACGAGGCCTTGCTCGCGCGCATCGCCGAGCGCGGCGCGAAGAGTGCCTGGCTCACCCTGCATGTGGGCGCCGGCACCTTCCAGCCAGTGCGCGTCGACGATCTCGGTGAGCACCGCATGCACCGCGAACGCTACGTGATTCCGCAGGAAACGGTTGATGCGATCGCCGCCACGCGCGCCGCCGGCGGCCGCGTGATCGCGGTCGGCACCACCAGCATGCGCGCGCTCGAGGCCGCCGCCCAGGAGGGTACGCTCGAGGCCGGCAGCGGCGAAACCGAAATCTTCATCCTCCCCGGCTTCCACTTCCAGGTGGTGGACGCACTGATCACCAACTTCCACCTGCCCAGATCCACGCTGCTGATGCTGGTCTCCGCCTTCGCCGGCGTGAGCAGCACCCGCCGCGCCTACGTCCACGCTGTCGAGCAGCGCTACCGCTTCTTCAGCTATGGCGACGCGATGTTCATCACCCGCAAGAACGACTCCGAAAACGATGCTGTTTGAACTCCTCACCACCGACGGCGGCGCCCGCCGCGGCCGCCTGACGCTCGCCCACGGCGTGGTCGAGACCCCGGTCTTCATGCCGGTCGGCACCTATGGCACGGTCAAGGCGATGACGCCGGCGATGCTCGCCGACATCGGCGCGCAGATCTGCCTGGGCAACACCTTCCACCTCTGGCTGCGCCCGGGGCTGGACATCATCGCCGCGCACGAAGGCCTTCACCGCTTCATGGCCTGGGACAAGCCCATCCTCACCGACTCGGGCGGCTTCCAGGTGTTCAGTCTCGGCGCGCTGCGCAAGATCACCGAAGAAGGGGTGAAGTTCGCCAGCCCGATCGACGGCGCGAAGCTCTTCCTCACCCCGGAGATCTCGATGCAGATCCAGACCGTGCTCAACTCGGACATCGTGATGATCTTCGACGAATGCACGCCCTACCCCGCCACCCGCGACGAGGCGGCGAAGTCGATGCGGCTGTCGCAGCGCTGGGCCAAGCGCTCGCGCGACGAGTTCGACAAACTGGGCAACACCAACGCACTCTTCGGCATCGTCCAGGGCGGCATGTACGAGGACCTGCGCGACGAGTCGCAGGCCGCACTGGAAGAGATCGACTTCCACGGCTTCGCCATCGGCGGCCTCTCGGTGGGCGAGCCCAAGGAAGACATGGCGCGCATCCTCGCCCACACCGCCCCGCGCCTGCCGCAGGGCAAGCCGCGCTACCTGATGGGCGTGGGCACGCCCGAGGACATCGTCGCGGGCGTGGCCGCCGGCATCGACATGTTCGACTGCGTGATGCCGACCCGCAACGCCCGCAACGGCTGGCTGTTCACCCGTTACGGCGACATCAAGATCAAGAACGCGGTGCACAAGGCCGACACCCGGCCGCTCGACCCATCCTGCGACTGCTACACCTGCCGCAACTTCAGCCGCGCCTACCTGCACCACCTGCACCGCAGCGACGAGATCCTCGGCAGCATGCTCAACACCGTGCACAACCTGCGCTACTACCAGACCCTGACCGCCGAGCTGCGCACGGCCATCGCCGCGGGTCGATTCGCCGCCTATGTGCAGCGCTTCCGCAACGAGCGTGCGACCGGCGCCACCTGAACCCTTCACCGCCGTCGACGTCTCACCCGTCCCGGACGTCGTCCCTGCTGCTGCTATACTTCACCGCTTTTTTGTTCAACTGGAGTTTCAACGTGCTGATTTCGAATGCCTATGCCCAGGCCGCAGGCGCCGCCGACCCCACTGGCGGCCTGATGGGCCTGCTGCCGCTGATCCTGATGTTCGTGGTGCTGTGGTTCCTGATGATCCGCCCGCAGATGAAACGCGCGAAGGAACACAAGGCCATGGTCGAAGCGCTCGCCAAGGGGGACGAGGTCGTCACCGGCGGCGGCATTGCTGGCCGCGTGGTCGACGTCGGCGACAGCTTCGTACAGATCGAGATCGCCCCCAACACCGTGGCCGCCGTGCAGAAGCAGGCTGTCGCCACCGTGCTGCCCAAGGGCACGTTGAAGGCGCTGTAACCCGGCACCCCCTGACGCGGCAGGTCGTGGTGACGAACCGCCCGCCTGCCGCAGTCTCCCTGCGGACCGCCATGCCCATGGCCGCGCTCCGGCGCCGCCACCCGGACACGAGCGCTCGCGCACGACGCTACGGGGCCGTGCCGCCACAGGCTTTGCTCCCTCCACTTTCCCGCCGACGATGAACCGCTACCCTCTCTGGAAGAACCTCCTGATCGGCCTCGTGCTGCTCTGGGGTCTGATCTACACCCTGCCCAATTTCTACGGCGAGGTGCCGGCGGTGCAGGTGTCCAGCGCCAAGGCCACGATCAAGCTCGACACCGCAGCCACGACCGACCGCATCGCGAACGCGCTCAAGGGCGTCGGCATAGAGAACACCGGCATCTTCTCCGACGCGACCAGCGTGCGTGCCCGCTTCAAGGACACCGAAACCCAGCTGCGCGCCAAGGACGTGATCGAGCAGGCCTTCAACCCCGACGCCGCCGACCCCGCCTACGTGGTTGCGCTCAACCTGCTGTCGGCCTCACCGAGCTGGCTGACCTCGATCCAGGCGCTGCCGATGTACCTCGGCCTCGACCTGCGTGGCGGGGTGCACTTCCTGCTCGAAGTCGACATGCCGGGGGCCCTGGTCAAACGCCTCGACGCCACCACCGGCGACCTGCGCACCCTGATGCGCGACAAGAGCGTGCGCCACGCCGGCATTACCCGCGAAGGCAACACCGTGGTGATCCGCTTCCGCGACGCCGCCCAGCGCGAAGCCGGCCGCCGCGCCATCCAGGACAGCACCGCCGATCTGCAGCTCACCGGGCGCGACGACGCCAGCGACGACCTCAAGCTGGTCGCCACGCTGACCCCGCTCGCGCAGCAGACCATGCGCGACTTCGCCATCAAACAGAACATCACCACCCTGCACAACCGCATCAACGAACTGGGCGTCGCCGAGCCGGTGATCCAGCAGCAGGGCGCCGAGCGCATCGTGGTGCAGTTGCCCGGCGTGCAGGACGTGGCCAAGGCCAAGGACATCCTCGGCCGCACCGCGACCCTGGAAGTGCGCATGGTGGACGACACCCCGGGTGCGATCGAGCAGGCGCTCGCCGGCAGCGTGCCCTTCGGCACCGAGCTGTACACCGAGCGCGGCGGCTCGCCGCTGCTGGTGAAGAAGCAGGTCGTGCTCACCGGCGACCGCCTCACCGACGCCCAGCCCGGCTTCGACGGCCAGACCAACGAACCCGCGGTGCACCTCACCCTGGACGCCGCCGGCGCACGCATCTTCCGCGACGTCACGCGCGAGAGCGTCGGCAAGCGCATGGCCATCCTGCTGTTCGAAAAGGGCAAGGGCGAGGTCGTGACCGCGCCTGTGATCCGCAGCGAGATCGGCGGCGGCCGTGTGCAGATTTCGGGCCGCATGACCACGGTCGAGGCCAACGACGTGGCGCTGCTGCTGCGCGCCGGCTCGCTCGCGGCGCCGATGGAAATCATCGAAGAGCGCACCGTCGGCCCCAGCCTGGGCGCCGAGAACATCCAGAAGGGCTTCAACTCGACGCTGTGGGGCTTCCTCGCGATCGTCGTGTTCATGTGCGCCTACTACATGCTGGTCGGCCTGGTGTCGTCGATCGCGCTCGCCGCCAACCTGCTGCTGCTGGTGGCGCTGCTTTCGCTGCTGCAGGCCACGCTGACCCTGCCCGGCATCGCCGCGATGGCGCTCACGCTCGGCATGGCGATCGACTCCAACGTGCTGATCAACGAGCGCATCCGCGAAGAGCTGCGCAACGGCGCCAGCCCGCAGGCGGCGATCGCGGCCGGCTACGACCGCGCCTGGGACACCATCCTCGACTCCAACATCACCACCCTGATCGCGGGTGTGGCGCTGCTGGTGTTCGGCTCCGGTCCGGTGCGCGGCTTTGCCGTGGTGCACTGCCTCGGCATCCTGACCTCGATGTTTAGCGCCATCCTGGTGTCGCGGATGCTGGTGAACTTCATCTACGGCCGCCGCCGCAAGATCGACAGCCTGTCGATTGGCCAGGTGTGGAAGCCGCAGGGCAAGTAAGCGGACGAACGAACAGGACACACGATCATGGAATTCTTCCGCATCAAGAAAGACATCCCCTTCATGCGCCACGCGCTGGTGTTCAACGTCATCTCGTTGATTACCTTCCTGCTCGCGGTGTTCTTCCTCACCACCCGCGGCCTGCATCTGTCGGTGGAATTCACCGGCGGCACGCTGGTCGAGGTGAGCTACGCCGAGGCGCCGCCGCTCGAGCCGATCCGCGAGGCGCTGGCGAGCAGCGGTTACCCGGACGCGCAGGTGCAGAACTTCGGCAGCGCGCGCGACCTGCTGATCCGCCTGCCCAACCGCGAGGACCTGGACACCTCGGCCGTATCCGCAACGGTGATGAACACGCTCAAGCAGGTGTCTGGCTCGCCGCCCGAACTGCGCCGGGTGGAGTTCGTCGGTCCGCAGGTGGGCAAGGAGCTCGCCACCGACGGCGCGATGGCGCTGCTGCTGGTGATCGTCGGCATCATGATCTACCTGGCGCTGCGCTTCGAGTGGCGCTTCGCGGTGTCGGCGATCATCGCCAACCTGCACGACGTGATCATCATCCTGGGCTTCTTCGCCTTCTTCCAGTGGGAGTTCTCGCTGCCGGTGCTGGCGGCGGTGCTGGCGGTGCTGGGTTACTCGGTGAACGAGTCGGTGGTGGTGTTCGACCGCGTGCGCGAGACCTTCAAGAAGAAGCGCCAGATGGCAACGCCCCAGGTGCTGGACCATGCGATCACGAGCACGATCTCGCGCACGGTGATCACCCACGGCAGCACGCAGGTGATGGTGCTGTCGATGCTGATCTTTGGCGGTGAGACGCTGTATTACTTCGCGCTCGCACTGACGATCGGCATCCTGTTCGGCATCTACTCATCGGTGCTGGTGGCGAGTCCGCTGGTGATGTGGCTGGGCGTGTCGCGCGAGCAGTTCATCAAGCCGAAGAAGGAGAAGGAAGAGGCGGTGGTCTGAGGCTGCTGCGCGCTTCCCGACCGGAATAGGCGCCCGCGCGGCG
>JBEOKH010000074.1:0-18337 GCA_040275625.1 Thauera sp.
CCTGTGACACGGTTTTACCCCAAATTCGTGTCCAGAAAAATCGGGGCCGGATCAGTCGGGCCGGATGTCTCTGTTCTCACATACTCGACCTTCAGGTTGTAATGCGCCGCGGCGATCGGATCGACAACTTCAACCATCGCCCGTCCATTGTGCAGAATGTTTTCGCGTGTCCTGTTGAAAAACTGGTAGGACAAGGCGACGTGCTCGTCGTCGAGGTAATGCACATGGGACAGCTTGGCGACGTTGGGCATGCCGTCGGCGCCGCAGGTGGCAATGGCGGACGGAACCGCGCCTTCAAAGCAGTGGCGAAGCATGTGCAAGGCGACGGTCACGACCTCGGCTCCAGGCGGGTGCCAGCCTTGGGGCCTGGCGTCTGCTCGAATACGGCAACCGGTGTGAACACCACGGCAGTGGCCTCGGTCGAGGACGAGGCCATGATCAGGTTGGAAAAATAATCCGGAAAACCGAGGGCCAGGGATTCCGCGGCAAAAGCGCGTCCGGCCGCGCGCATGCGCTCCCACTCATCCGTTTCGAGCTGGCGCAACCGCGCCCGCTCTCCCTTGAGCTGCAAGGTTTCGTGCGTCAGCGGCCGGCAAAACACCACGGCGACCGGCGCGCCATTGGCCAGATCGCGCAGCAGCGGATCGGTGCGCGAGCGCGACACGAAAACCACAACCTCACGCCGGTCCGGCGACACAAGACAGCCGTGACAACGGGAGATGGAAGGAAAGCCATCCTTGTCGCGAGACGCCATGTTGATGGCCACAGGTCCGAGGAGAAACTCGGCCTGAGCGGCGTTCAATAGCGGAGGCGCGACTATCGGTAACGGCATTGGGCAAACGAAACCAGGATCACCACGGGAGAGGCCTCAAATTGTACACATAGTGCAATTCAAGCCCATGCCAGATGTTTCAAAGTGCGCTTACTAAGTTTTTAGCAATTCACTAGCGAACACTTAGTAACAGGCTGTTTTGTCGAGGACTAATCTGCCCACTGAAGATTCCATCCTGATTGAACCTCCGACGAAGGACATCCACCATGACATCTCATACCCTTGCCGTTGCCATCGTTTCATCGTTTTCGATCCTCGCATCCGGTGCCGTTTCCGCGGGGCCCGAGCAGGCCACCCGTAGCGTTGAGCGTGGCAAATATCTGGTCCAGGTGAGTGGCTGCAACGATTGCCACACCCCGGGCTACATGCAAATGGAAGGTAACGTTCCGGAAAGCGCCTGGCTGACGGGCAGCCCGGTGGGGTTCCAAGGGCCATGGGGCACCACCTACTCGGTCAACCTCCGGCGTTACATGGAAGACAAGAGCGAAGCGCAATGGATTGCCACGGCCCGCCAACCCACACGCCCGCCAATGCCTTGGTTCAACCTCCGTCAGATGTCCGATAAGGATCTGACGGCGATCTATCGCTATGTGCGCGCCTTGGGGCCCGCCGGTGAACCCGCACCCGCTGCCGTGGCCCCCGGACAGCTGGTCAACACGCCTTACGTGGAGTTCGTTCCCAAGAATCTGCCGCCCATCAAGCAGGCCAGCCACTAGCAAGGCTTCTGCTCATTTGAGCGCGCGGCAGCTGAGCTTCTTTCCGAACCACTCCAGCATGGCCTCGCCGTGGTGTTCCCACAATTCGACCCCGGAAGTCACATAGCGCGCCCCGCTGCCCGACGGCGCGCTGAAGCCGATCACCTGGCGGTCGCCGACGGTGAGCACCACGCTGGGCGGTTCGGTCTGTCCGTAAAAGACGGCCGCAAGCGGTTGATTGCCAAGACCGTCGCAGCGATAGGACACGGTGTCGGGAACAGGGCCAAGATCAGCCAGCCTGATCCGCAGTTCGGCAATCCGATGCTGGTAGGCCGTGGTAATACACGTTTTGGGTGCTTCGGCCCGGCCGCATCGGTCGCGCTCACTCAGCCAGACGCGCTGGGCGTCGCGCCATCCCTTGCGATCGCGATCGCTCAGCGCGCTGTGGGCTGCCATTCCGCGCGCAAACAGCGCGCTGACACGTCGGTCGAGCGCCGCCAAGGCGGGGTCGGCGCAGATCTGTCTTTCGACCGTCGAGCGTGCTTTCAGACAGTTGAAGGATGGCGTCGCTGATGTGTCGTCAGCAGCGTCAAGCTCGGGAAAGGGCGCGGCCTCATCGGCCCCGTTGATATCGTCGATCAGCCTGTCTCCGTCGCCGGCCTGGGCGTTCTTCACGTAGCGACCGGGGACTGAGGGATTTGCGGGGTAGGTTCGACCATCAAACCGCAGTTCGACATCTCGGCCGGTCGCTCCCCCTCCGCTGCTATGTACGATCAGATTGCGCCATCCGGCCGACTTTGCCCGTGCAACACGAATCGGCAGACGCGTCACCGACGTTTGGGCCACGCGCACATAGCCGGTGGAAGTCGGTGTGAAGACGTGAAGACCACAGCCGCCTGTCCCGCAGACCATGGGGCCGATCAGATAGACCAGGATCTCGGGCCTGCCATCGCCATTGAGGTCAACCCGGTTTGTCAGGTAACGCAGCGTGTTACCTGCGTCGTCCTTTCGGATCGTCTGCACAATCTCCGTCGGCAAGGTGTCGGCTGCCCGGAGGGTCGCCGACATCGGCATCAAGCCAAGAGCACACACCAGTGGCATCAATATGTCTTGCCTAGGCTTCAGATTGGGCATCTCGTCCTCAAAAATGGAGAAAACAAGCGTTGAGCAAGCGCAGCGCGATGAAATGGCGACGCTTGCCACCGCATCACACGCTCCATCAATCATAGCCGAGCGACGGCGATGCGCACCGTCGCTTGCCCCGCCGCAAAGCATGCGTTCGACAGCGGATGCGCGTTGTGCTCGATGTGGCATGAGGCCAAAGAACTGGACATCTTCCCGTTGTGTTCTCATATTTAAACAATTAGTTAATTAACCAAACACGAAATCAATGGATTCACTTAGCCGCACATTTGCCGCCCTGGCCGACCCGACGAGACGAGCCATCCTGGCGCGCCTGTGTGAAGGTGAGGCCAATGTGACCGATCTCGCGCGGCCCTTCCTTGCTGATATGAGCCTGCCTGCCGTCACCAAGCATTTGAAGGTGCTGGAGAACGCCGGTCTCGTCAGCAAGGGGCGCAACGCGCAATGGCGTCCCTGCCGGCTCAACGGCGAGCCCTTGCGTGAGGCGGTGAGTTGGATGGAGCAGCATCGCGTTGCCTGGGAGGAGCAGCTCGACCGTCTAGGCGCCTACCTCAACTCGAAGACCGAAGGAAACCCCCATGGCCACAAGAAGTAAATCCAATGTTATTTCGCTGACCCGCATTTACGACGCGCCGCTGAAGGCGGTGTGGGATGCCTGGGCGAATCCTGAGGAAGTGGCACAGTGGTGGGGGCCGCGCGGCTTCACGCTCACCACCCATGGGCGTGACCTGCGCAGCGGCGGGTATTGGCACTACACCATGCATGGGCCGGATGGCACCGACTACGAGAACACCACGCAATACCTGGAGGTCGTGCCCTTGCAGCGCATGGTCTACGACCATGGCGGGCACAAGGAACGCCCTCCACTTTTCCGCGTGACCATGCTGCTCTCCGAGCACGCGGGGCGCACGCAGCTCGACCTGAGCTTTGAACTGGCCACGCCGGAGATCGCGGAAGAGATGCGCGGTTTCATCAAGAAGGCCGGTGGCGAAGGCACTTGGGATCGTCTCGCCGAGCACCTCGCCCGGCAATGCACGGGCCAGGAACAATTCTTTATTGCGCGCAGCTTCGATGCCGGCATAGAGCGCTTGTTCGAGATGTGGACCGATCCCGAACACCTGGCCGCCTGGATGCCGCCTGCCGGTGCCACCATGCATTTCCTGCGCGCAGATCCTCGGGTCGGCGGCTCGTCGCTGTACGCGATGACCTTTCCCGATGGTGCGGTGATGCACGGGCTGATCACCTACCTCGCCATCGAGAAACCGCTGCTGATTACCTATACGCAGCAGTTCTGCGATGCGCAGGAGCGGGTGATACGGCCGCCCTTCTTCAAGGACTGGCCGCTCACCATGCAGTCGACGATCGAATTCGCCGCTGAAAGCCCGGAGCGCACGCGCGTGACAGTGCGCTGGGAGCCCCTGGAGGCCACTGATGCCGACCTTGCCGAGTTTATGAAACAGCGCGGCAGCATGACCATGGGTTGGACTGGGAGCTTCGACAAACTGGAAGCCGCCCTGGAATGAACGAACGGGGGATTGGCCGGTTCGCCTGATACCGGCCAAGGTATCGCCAACAACCGACCTCACCCGAAGGCTCGATCAGTGCCCCTTCAGTTCAAGCATGATCGGAGAACAGGCATTTGAAGAGAAGGCCGCGACGCACCGCCAGACCTGTCTTCTGGCATTGCCCGGCGCTTCTCCGCGGCAGGCGATACGCCCGAGGTCAGCAGCCTGCACGCCTCAACCACCCTCCCGCGCGCTTCAGCCAGGCTCAAGCCTGTGGGGCCATACACGCATAGCGTCAGCGTTTCCCTACGCCCGTTGAGCCGGCAATCGAACCGGAAGGACACCGCGCCGGACGGTAACACCGCCACGTACAGCCCGTCCCTGTCCACCAACTTGTAGAGCTTTTCCGCAGGCTTCAGCGCCGGCAATTTCATGTCAGTCCACATACCGTCAGATCCTCCGTATCCCGCCCTGGGCGCGGCTTTCCAAGAAAGTGACCAGACCGGCAACGGGCGGAATTCGCCCCCCGATACCGTCACGGCCGATTCCGCTTCGCTCCAGCCGAAACCCGCGCAAACACAGGGTTTCAGCCCTCCTGATACCGTCACCAGGCGTCATGATGATGGCGGTATCGACAAGCACAGCAGTCGGCACCTCGCGGCGATACCGTCGGCCATACCGACAAACTCCAGGTTGTTTTGATTCAGTACGAAAGTCCCAGAAACAAGAAACCCCGGCAGGGCCGGGGTTCTCGCTGTGTTCAAGGTAGCCGCCGAATGTGGGCGGCACGGGGAAAAATCATTCCCACTCGATCATCAACAGGTCGCCTAAACCGGCGTGGTTAAAGGGATTGGCTGCGATCAACATAGGGCGTTACCGTCACTTTTACCGTAAGAAGCGCACATCTTTTGCTGGTGCGGGAGATGGAGCGATTTGCGGGGCGACGACTCTGGCAACACGATCGTCAATCAACATAAATGATACCGAACGAGGGCGGAAACTTCAGCCCTTGCACCGCGGTGCAATCCGCCGGCGAGAACGGCCGCATCGGGCATCACGCGATGCTGTGCCGAACCCAGTCGGCAGCCTCCTCAACGCGGCGGTGGCGTCTCGTGGGAGATTGGTCGGCACCGAGGGGCATCGCTCGGATAACCCGGACAACTTCGCGCGGACTATGGCCTGAACTCCTGGCTGAATTCATACGGAAATACGTCTATCGGTGTTGTATCAGGTGCTGGAACCTTGTCCCCTACGCTTTCTCCACGCGTTCTCCATGATGGCTACACCGTGGCTCAATCGGCGGTTGGCAAAATCATGGCTTCGAGCGATTCCGGTTCGGGATGTCCGCCTCGGTGGTCATGGGCTAGTTCCGTCTGGGTCGAAGATTCACGTGTCTTGGCGCAAGTGCGCGACAGCCTGCTGACCGGGCGATTAACACCTGTATCACGCGTAGCCTATTCACACAGGAGGACATTCCCGATGCAATGGCGCAATAACAAAACCCGATTTGGTGCTTTGGCAAAGCTCTTCCACTGGACGAGCGCGGCGGCCTTCATCGGCGCTTATATCGTCGTCTATTACGTCATCTGGTTTATGGACTACGACACCCAGCCCGAATCCCTGCTCGTGCTCAACATCCATTGGGTACTTGGCTTGCTGGTCGGCTTTCTGGTGTTGCCCCGGTTGCTTTGGCGTCTGCTGGATGTGCAACCCGAAGAGCCTCCGGGATCGAAGCTGGAGCACTGGCTTGCCCATGTCGCGCACGTGGGACTGTACGGCCTCTTGATTGTGATGCCGCTGACGGGCTACTTGGGCACGCACGCTTCGACCGACTTCGGGCTGTTCTCTGTTACAGGATTCAATGAAACCGTACTGTTTGCCTGGATCAGCCGAACCTTCGACGTTACCTGGGAAGCATTCGAGATGCCCATCGACGTGGTGCATCACTTCCTGGGCAAGTGGGTGGCCTGGGGCGTCGTCGCACTGCACATGGCCGCTGCCTTGTTTCATCACCGGGTGCGCCGCGACGATGTGTTGACCCGGATGTTGCCCTGTTCAAAAGCAGCGTGAAAAGGGCGGCCCCGGGGCCATCCGACCTTGACCATCGGTTCCACCGCGTCATTTCATGATGCCCTGTCGTCTCCACGCAATCTCCATTGCGCCTGCAGCGTGTGTGCATCGGTGGGCGCCAGAATGATGGGTTCAGACGACCTAACTGGCCACACCTTGGCGAGCCGGATCGCCGTCTTTGGATGATAGAGAGAGATGCAGACACCAGCAGAACAGTCCGCAAACTCGCGGCAGGACTACGAGGAATTCGCCGCCGCACACGTTTCCATGAGGCGTGTGTTCGCCTTGTTCATGCCTTACCGGCTGAAAATTCTAGCGGTCGTGGTGCTGTTGATATTCGGCTCCATGATCGGCATGGCTGCGCCCTTTTTGCTGCGGGCCATCATCGACGATGCACTGCCTGGCGACAATTTTTCCCTGCTGCTCTGGCTGGTCGGCGGGCTGGTTGCGGTGGCCATGCTGGGGGCGACGATCAGTACGGTGCAGACCATTCTGTCGGCCCGGATCGGCCAGGCGATCCTGCACGACTTGCGGGTGCGTGTGTACGCGCACCTGCAGTCGCTGTCGCTGCGATTCTTCGCGGGCAACCGTACCGGCGAGATCCAGTCGCGCATCGCCAATGACATCGGCGGCCTGCAATCGCTGGTGACCGATGCCGGCAACGAGCTGGCGCGCAGCCTCAGCACGGTGCTGATGACGGCCCTCGCCATGTGCCTGCTCGATTGGCGGCTGGCGCTGTTTTCGCTGCTGGTCGTTCCGCTGACGGTCGTGATCAGCCAATGGGTCGCCAAGTTGCGCGAGGCCATTACTTACGAGCAGCAGGCCAGGCAGGCGGATCTGTCCGCGGCGGTTCAGGAGTCGTTGTCGCTTTCCGGCATCATCCTCGCCCGCACCATGGGCCGCAGTGGCTTCCTGGTTCGCCGGTTCTCGCGGACTTCGCGGGAGGTCGCGGCACTGGAGGTGCGCTCGCGTACCGCCGGCGAATGGCAGTGGGCGCTGATCGGTTTGGCGCTCTCGATCCTGCCTGCGCTGACGCTGCTGCTCGGCGGCTGGTTGATGGGCGGCAGCACACCACTAACCATCGGCACGCTGGTGGCCATGATCGCCCTGCAGGAGCAGTTGCTCTGGCCTTTCGAGCAGTTGCTTCAGCTGGGGCGTGACATGCGTACCACGCGCGCGCTGTTCGCGCGCATCTTCGAGTACCTGGATACTCCCCTCGAAATCACCGAGCGCGCCGCTGCGGTGACCCTGGAGCGCGCGCAGATGCGCGGCCAGGTGACGGTCGATGGCGTCAGCTTCCGCTATGACCCGCACAGTGCGCCGGTACTGGAGGACATCAGTATCGACATTGCGGCAGGCACCCACGTCGCCATCGTCGGCGCCACCGGATCGGGCAAGACCACGCTCGGCCACTTGCTGGCCCGGCTGTACGACGTGGATAGCGGCTCGATCCGCTACGACGGCGTTGATGTGCGCGATCTCAGCTTCCAGTCATTGACCGACATGCTCGGCGTGGTTTCCCAGGAGCCGTACCTGTTGCATGCCTCGGTGGCTGACAACCTGCGTTTCGCCAAGCCGGATGCGACCGATGACGAACTGTTGGCCGCCGCCAGGGCCGCGCAACTCGATGCTGTCATCGGTGCGCTGCCCGACGGGTACGAGACGCTGGTCGGTGAGCGCGGCCAGCGTTTCTCCGGCGGAGAGAAACAGCGCCTGGCGCTGGCTCGCACCATTCTGCGCAATCCACCGGTGCTGTTGCTCGATGAAGCCACCAGTGCGCTCGATGTCCGCACCGAGCAAGCCTTGACCAAGGCGCTGGAGGCCCTGTCGAAAGACCGCACGACCGTCACTATCGCGCATCGACTGTCGACCATCCGCCGCGCCGATCTTATCGTCGTGCTGCAGTGGGGGCGGATCGTTGAGCGCGGTACGCATGACGAACTGCTGGCGAAGGGTGGCGTCTACGCCGGACTAGTCCGGTCTTTTTCGTAACAGACGCAGACTCGGCCGATCAGGATCACGATATAAGATAGAGATAGCGCAGGTTTTACGGCGATGCCGTGCCGCCCAGTGCTCGGATCAGCGCGACATGGTTATGCAGCAGCGCCAGATGCAGCCCCGCGAAGGCCAATTCCGCGGAACGGGGCCGCTCCTGCGCGGCCAGCCACGCCCTCACGGGAATCTATCCGGCCCGGTAGCGCGCCTCGTAGAGTCTTTCAATCTCGCGGATGGTGAAGCATTGGCGCTTGCGTGGAGGTTGGATGCAGACGGCCGTGTGCGGCGCACATGACGCCCTGGGTGCCCCCCCACCAGTCAGGTCTGGCGATCAGCCGATTTCGCTAGACTCGGCTGGCCATCGAATCTCAAACACCGAACCGCCGCGCGGAGACGGCCGGCAACTCGCTTGGCCGCCGTGGGCCTGGGCGATGGCGCGCACCACCGCCAGTCCGAGGCCGCTACCGCCTCTCTCCCGCGAGCGTGAGTGTTCACCGCGCTGGAACGCATCGAACAGGCGTTCGGCAAGTTCCGGCGCGATGCCCGGCCCGCCATCCTCGACGCGCAACAGGCACTCGCCTTGCGACAGACGCGATTCGATGCGAAGGATGCCGGGCTCGGCGTGGCGGCGGGCGTTTTCCAGCAGGGCCAGCAGCGCTTGGCGGATGCGCTGCGGATCACAGCCCACGCGCCCGACATGTAGATCGACCTCCATGGTGAATCCCGCTTCCTGCAGCGCAGACGCGAGCAGTTGCACCACTGCCTCGATTTCCGCCGACAGTTCCACTTCGCGCCAGTGCAGGTCCAAGTGGCCGCTGTCGGCCAAGCCGATCACGCGCAGGTCCTCAATCAATCGGCCCAGTCCTTCGACCTGGGCCAGCAAGCTGCGGAATTGCGTAGCATCGGGCACGAACACACCCTCGGCCAGACCCTGCAGGCGTCCGCGCAGGATAGTGACGGGCGTGCGCAGCTCATGGGCGATGGCCGCGTTCCAGAACAATTGTTCCTGGGCCATCCGCTGCAACCGTTCGGCCATGGTGTTGAAGTCATCGACCAGCAGTGCGGCCTCGCCGAGCGAACGGTCCTCACTGACTGCGCGTGCGTCTAGCTCGCCCTGAGCAACACGCCGCAGGCTTTCGGCGACTGAGGTCAGCGGCAGCAGGATGCGGCGCGCCAGATTGACCGCGACCAGTACCGCTAGCGCGAGCGCGACGAAAGTGGTCAGCGCCATCCAGGCCCACTCAGGTGCGGTCGGTATCCAGTCGCCAGACTCCGGGATGCTCGCTGGCGCATAGGCGAACCACAATGCGTAGAACGCATACGAGCCCAGCAGGCTGAGCAGGATGACGACCAGCACCACGGCGCTCATCGACAGCACTATCTGCCGGCTCAGCCCGCTCGGCAGCCTCATACCGCATTCCTGAATTTGTAGCCCACCCCGCGAACCCCGTGGGGCACGCCCTCGACCCCCAGGTTTTCCAGCTTCTTGCGCAGCTTGCTGATGTGACTATCGACCGTGCGCTCCAGCGTGTCGCCTTCCGGCAGGCAGGCATGCAACAGCTCGTCACGCGTGAATACCCGCCGCGGTGCGCGTGCCAGGTACGCCAGCAGTTTGAACTCGGTCAGCGTCAATGCAAGGGCGTGCTGCCGCCTGCCGATGCGCACCGATGCTTCGTGGTGCTCCAGGTCGATCTCGAAGCCATCCACGCGCAGTACGCTGGGCATTTCATGCTCGGCATGCGACGCGCGCCGCAGTACGGCCTGCGTGCGAGCCACGACTTCGGCGGGATTGAACGGCTTGACCACATAGTCGTCAGCGCCGATGCGCAAACCCATCAGCTTGTCGATATCCTGATCGAGCGCGGTCAGCATGATCACCGGCGTGCTGCCGCGGTGACGAATTTCGGACAGCACCTGCCAGCCATCCATGCGCGGCATCTGCACATCCAGCAGCACCAGATCGGGCTTGTGCGTGCGATGCAGCTCCAGGGCCCGCCGGCCATCGGCGGCGTGCAGCGTCTTGAAGCCGCCGCGCGCGAGATAGGCGATCAGGATATCGGCGATTTCGGGCTCGTCCTCGGCAATCAGGATCAGTGCCTGCCGTCCGTTCGAGCGCTCTGCGGGCGCGGCCAGCGCATCGAGAAATTCGTTCATGAATGTCGCGTCGATCAAGTTTTCGATGATCTCCATATTACCTCCACACAAGCCCAACGCGAAGCCAACTCTCTGTCGTCACACTCCCTCATTTCCCGGTAGCACTCGGCTACCGCAACAGACGACGAGGTTGTGGACATGAGGATCAAACCGATGCGGAGCGGTGGCTGGGCGCTCGTGCTGGCAGCACTGGTGCTGGCAGGATGCGATGGTGGCGGGCAGCAAGCCGCGCCGGTGCCCGCCCGGGTGTCGGTGCTCACGTTGACCGACCGGCAGGTCACGCTCGAGGACGAACTGCCCGGCCGCGTGGCCGCAGTGCGCACTGCGGAGATCCGGCCGCAGGTTAGCGGCATCGTCCAGCGAAGGCTGTTCGAGCAGGGCGCGGAAATCCGCGCAGGGCAGCCGCTGTTCCAGATCAACCCTGCGCCATTCAGGGCGGATGCCGACATGGCCACCGCCGCCTTGCAGCACACCCAAGCGGCGCTGGTGCGCGCGCGTGTCCAGGCGGCGCGCCTGCAGTCACTGATCGAGGCCGACGCAGTGAGCCAGCAGGTCTATGACGATGCGGTGTCGCAGCGCGACCAGGCAGCGGCGGACGTGGCTCAGGCCCATGCCACCTTGGCGCGCCGCCAACTGGATCTGAAGTTCGCCACCGTGGATGCGCCGATCAGCGGCCGCATCGACCAGGCCCTAGTCACCGAAGGCGCACTGGTTGGAATCAATGACAGCAATCCGCTGGCGCGCATCCAGCAGATCGACCAAGTCTACGTGGACGTGCGCCAGCCTGCCGCGGCGCTGGAAGCACTGCGCGTGGCGCTGGCGCCGCGGCACGCCGCTGACAACGGCTCGGGCAGTGAAGGCCTGCCGGCCAGCATCCTGCGCAGCAACGGAACGCCCTACCCGCAGGCCGGGCGCATCCTGTTCTCGGGCATCAATGTCGATGCCGGCACCGGCGATGTGTTGCTGCGAATCCTGGTGGACAACCCCGACCGGTTGCTGCTGCCGGGCATGTTCGTGCGCGCCCGGGTGCCGCGCGGCCAGCCAGCCGAAGCGCTGCTGGTGCCGCAACAGGCGATATCGCGGACAGGCGGCAAGGCTGGGGTGTGGGTGGTGGATGCACAAGACCACGCGCAGCGAGTGCCGGTGGACCTGGGCGAACTGGTCGGACGCGACTACCTGATCCGCGGTGGGCTGCAGGCAGGACAGCGCGTAGTGGTCGAAGGCGGCGAACGCCTGACCGACGGCGCTCCCGTCGCACCCAGAAACTGGCAGGCCGCAGGCGCCCGCGCGCCTGCGCGCTGAGAGGGGAGACATCGCCATGCCGCAGTTCTTCATCCACCGACCGGTGTTCGCCTGGGTCGTCGCCGCCTTCATCGTGCTGCTGGGTTTGATCGCCATCCCGCAACTGCCGGTCGCACGCTATCCGTCGGTGGCGCCGCCCACCGTCAGCATCTACGCGAGCTATCCGGGCGCCACGCCGCAGACACTCAACGATTCGGTGATCGGGCTGATTGAGCGCGAGCTGTCCAGCGTCAAGAACCTGCTGTACTTCACGTCCTCGGCTGACACCTCGGGTTCGGCGCAGATCACCGCGACCTTCAAACCCGGCACCGATCCCGACATGGCGCAGGTCGATGTGCAGAACCGGCTCAAGGCGGTGGAGCCGCGCCTGCCGCAGGTGGTACGCCAGAGCGGGTTGTCAGTCGAATCCGCCACCTCCAGCTTCCTGATGATCGTCAGCCTGACCTCGAAGGACGATGGCTACGACGAGACCGCGCTGGGCGACTACCTGGCCCGTAACCTCGTCGAGGAACTCCGGCGCATTGACGGCGTCGGCCGGGTGCAACTGTTCGGTGCCGAGCAAGCCATGCGCATCTGGGTCGATCCGGCCCAACTGGTCGCCTACGGCCTGTCGATCAACGACCTGTCCGACGCCGTCAGCCGGCAGAACGCGCAGATCGCCCCGGGCCGTGTGGGCGATGCACCGACCATACCGGGCCAGCGGGTGACCATTCCACTGACCGTCCAAGGCCAGTTGTCCACGCCCGAGCAGTTCGCTGCCATGGTGCTGCGCGCCAACCCGGATGGCTCCCGAGTGGTCATGGGCGATGTGGCGCGGGTCGAGCTGGGCGCGCAATCCTATGGATTCTCCAATCGCGAGGATGGCCGCCCTGCTGCCGGCGCGGCGGTCCAGCTTTCGCCCGGCGCCAATGCGGTGCGCACCGCCGACGCGATCCAGACCCGGCTGGCCGAGCTGAGTGCCTCCATGCCTGACGGCATCCACTACACGACCCCGTTCAATACGGCGCCTTTCGTCAAGATCTCCATCCAGAAGGTTATCTACACCCTGCTCGAAGCCATGGTGCTGGTGTTCGCGGTGATGTACCTGTTTCTGCAGAACGTCCGCTACACGCTGATTCCGGCGATCGTCGCGCCGATCGCATTGCTGGGCACTTTCGCGGTGATGCTGGCCGCGGGCTTCTCCATCAACGTACTGACCATGTTCGGCATGGTTCTGGCGATCGGCATCATTGTCGATGACGCGATCGTCGTGGTCGAGAACGTCGAGCGCCTGATGAGAACCCACGGTCTTGCGCCCAAGGAGGCGACCATCAAGGCGATGAAGGAGATTACTGGTGCGGTGATCGGCATCACCCTGGTGCTGACCGCCGTGTTCATTCCGATGGCCTTCTTCGGCGGCTCGGTGGGCGTGATCTACAGGCAGTTCACGCTGTCGATGGCGGTCTCCATCCTGTTCTCGGCCCTGCTAGCACTGAGCCTGACCCCGGCGCTGTGCGCGACCCTGCTGAAACCGATGGCCCCGGAGCACCACAGCCGCGGCTTCTTCGGCTGGTTCAACCGCCGTTTTGAGCGCATGACCAACGGCTACACATCGCGCGTGGCCGGGCTGGTCAGGCGTGGCGGACGCGTGATGCTGGTCTATGCGGCGCTAATAGCGGTGCTGGTACTAGGGTTCCGGCTACTGCCCACGGCCTTCCTTCCGCAGGAAGACCAGGGCTACTTCATGGCGTCCTTCCAGTTGCCCGCCAATGCGACCGCCGAGCGCACGCTGGAAGCGGTGATGGCCTACGAACAGCACGTCGCCACGCGCCCCGGCATTGCCGGCAACCAAACCACCCTTGGCTTCGGCTTCTCTGGCTCCGGCCCCAATGCCGCGATGGCCTTCACCATGCTCAAGGACTGGGGCGAGCGCGGCGGCGCCACCGCAGCCGATGAGGTGGCGCGCGCGCAGCAGGCGATGGCCGGGATTGCCGAGGGCGACGTCATGGTGCTGCTGCCACCGGCAATCGAGGAACTCAGCACTTCGTCGGGATTTTCCCTGCAGTTGCAGGGCCGCGCCAACCAGGGGCCGGCCGCGCTGGCGGCGGCCGAGGCCCAGTTGCTCGATCTGGCTGCCAACAGCCGCCTGGTCGCCAATGTCTATCGCGACGGCCTACCTGTCGGGCCCAGCGTGCGCCTGGACATCGACCGCCAGAAGGCCGAGGCGCTGGGCGTTTCGTTTGCGGCTGTCAGCGATCTGCTGTCCGCCGCGATGGGCTCGCTGTACGTCAACGACTTTCCCAATGCCGGGCGCATGCAACAGGTCATCATCCAGGCCGATGCGCCGGCGCGTATGCAGATCGACGACGTGCTCCGGCTGTACGTACGTAACACCGCTGGCGGCATGGTGCCGCTGAGTGAGGTGGTCACGCCGGTCTGGACGGAAACCCCGCTGCAACTGGTGCGCTACCTTGGCTATCCGTCGGCACGCCTGTCCGGCACACCCGCACCTGGGGTCTCCAGTGGTGCGGCGATGGCGGAGATGGAACGGCTTGCCGCGCAGTTGCCCCCCGGCTTCGCCGTGGCCTGGACCGGCGAGTCGCTGCAGGAGCGGCAATCGGCCGCGCAGGCGCCACTGCTGATGGCGCTGTCGGTGCTGGTGGTATTCCTGGTGCTGGCCGCGCTTTACGAGAGCTGGTCGATTCCGCTTTCGGTGATGCTGGTGGTGCCGTTGGGCCTGCTCGGTGCCGTGGCTGCGGTGTGGCTGCGCGGCATGCCCAACGACGTGTTCTTCAAGGTCAGCATGATCACGGTGATGGGCCTGTCGGCCAAGAACGCGATCCTGATCGTCGAGTTCGCCAAACAATTGCACGAACAGGGCAAGGGATTGCGGCAAGCGGCAGTAGAGGCTGCGCGCCTGCGCCTGCGGCCGATCCTGATGACCTCGCTGGCTTTCGGCCTGGGCGTGTTGCCGCTGATGCTGGCCAAGGGCGCCAGCGCCGAGACCCAGAACGCCATCGGTACCGGCGTGTTCGGCGGCATGGTCAGCGCGACAGTGCTGGCGGGGTTCTTCGTGCCGGTGTTCTTCGTCGTCGTGATGGGAATGCAGAGGCGCTTCGGTCGCAGGCGCCAGCCGCGACGCGTCGAGCGAGACAACCGCAACGTGGTGGAGGAATGACCATGCGAGTCCTGATGTTGCCGCTGGTGCTGGCCATGTCGGCCTGCTCGCTGACGCCACCGCTGGTCAAGCCGAAAGCGCCCGTGGCCGCCGTGTTTCCCGACGCAGCGCCGCCAGAAGTCGCCACCGGCCATGCAGCCGACCTCGGCTGGCGCACCATGTTTGGCGATCCCCGCCTGCAATACCTGATCGCGCTGGCGCTGGAGCACAACCGCGACCTGCGCCTGGCCGCGCTCAACGTCGAGGCGGTGCAGGCCCAGTTCCGCATCCAGCGCGCCGCGCGTCTGCCCGGCGTGGATGCCGAAGCCGGTACCACGCGCGTGCGCACGGAAGCTACCACAACCGGCGGTACGGCCAGCCCTTCCGCCGTGCAGGAACGAATCAGCGTCGGCCTGGGCCTGAGCGCCTTTGAGATCGACCTGTTCGGCCGCGTGCGCGCCCTGTCCGACGCCGCGTTTGCTCGTTACCTTGCCAGCGAACAAGGCCGCCGTGCCACGCAGATCGCGCTGGTCGGTGCGGTCGCCGATGCCTACTTCGCCGAGCAGCTGTCACAGGAGCAGCGGCAACTGGCCGAACACACGCTGGCCAACTGGCGCCAGTCCCTGACACTGGCGCGTCTGCTGCGACAGGCCGACCAGAGCAGCGGGCTGGACGTGGCCCACGCCGAAGGACAGGTCGCCACCGCCGAGGCCGACCTGGAAGCCCGCCTGCGCGCCCAGGCCCGCGCCCGCAACGCGCTCGCGCTGCTGGTGGGCACCGATCTGCCTGCCGAACTGCCCGAGCCGTTGGCGCTGGACGCCCAGCCGCTGCTGACACGGCTGCCAGCGGGACTGCCCTCCGACCTGCTGGCGCGGCGGCCCGACATCCTGCAAGCCGAGAAGGCGCTGGTAGCGGCCAACGCCGACATTGGTGCGGCGCGCGCGGCCTTCTTCCCGCGTCTGTCGCTGACCGCTTCGCTGGGTTATGCCAGCCCGTCGCTGGGTGGCCTGTTCGACGCCGACATGCGCACCTGGCGCTTCGCGCCGCAGATCACCCAGCCGTTGTTTCAGGGCGGACGCCTGCGCGCCGAACTGCGCCTAGCCGAAGTGCGCAAGTCCACCGCCATCACCGAGTACGAACGCGCCATCCAGACCGCCTTCCGCGAGGTCGCCGACGGCCTGGCCGGCTGTGCCACCTTCGGTCGCCAGGGCGACGCGCAGCAGCGGGCGGTAGCGAGCGCCGAGCGTCGCGCGGAACTGTCGAGCCTGCGCTACCGGGCCGGCCTGGAAGGACGCCTAGAACTGCTCGACGCACAGCGCCAGCTCTATGCCGCCCGGCAGACCCTGCTGGATCTGCGCCGCGACGAAATCGGCAACGTAGTGGCGCTGTACAAGGCGCTGGGCGGCGGCCTGGCTGAGGCCTCACCGGTCGCCGCAGGTGCGGCGCCGACCGCGCCGTACCTAGACTAGAGGATTCCCCATGCAGATCCCCGGCAGTCCCGATCCGGCCACGCCCGTCGCCGACGCGCAGATGCTGGAACAGGTCGTCCATGATCCCGGAGAGCGTTGGTGCTTGCGCTTCTGGATGATCTTCAGCGGCCAGGCGTTGTCGCTGGTTGGCTCGGCGCTGACGCAGTTCGTACTGCTGTGGTGGATCGCCGACACCACCGGCAGCGTTGCCGCCTTGGCGACGGCGGGCATGGCCGCGATGCTGCCCCAGGCCCTGTTGAGTCCGCTGGGTGGCACCTTCGCCGACCGCTACAACAGGCGCCTGCTGATGATCGCTGCCGATGTGATCAGCGCGCTGTGCATTGCGGTGCTGATCATGCTGTTCCTGACCGAACGCATCGAACGGTGGCACGCCCTTGATGATGTTCATCCGCAGCGCTATGCAGGCCTTCCAGACGCCTGCCGCGACGGCCAGCATGGCGATGCTGGTGCCGAGTGACTTCCTGCCGCGCGAGGCGGGCCTGAACCAGTCGCTGCAGAGCTTCACCGTGGTCGCTGCAGAGCTTCACCGTGGTCGCTGCGGCGCCGCTGGGCGCGCTGGCCATCAGCGTGATGCCGATGGGCTGGGCGCTGGGCATCGAAGTGGGTACCGCGCTGCTGGGCATCGTGCCGTTGCTGGTGTTCCGCATCCCCCAACTGCGCGCGGCCGGCGCACGTGGCATCGGCGGCATTAGGGCCGAGTTCCGTGAGGGCTTGACGATGGTCTGGGGCCATCCGGGGTTGCGACGGCTATACGGGCTGCTTGGCGCCGTGATGCTGGTGATCATGCCGTCCTTTGCGCTGCTCCCGCTGCTTGTCAAGCTGCATTTCAACGGAGGGGCGCCGCAGGTGGCGCAGATGGAAGGCCTGGCAGGTATCGGCATGGTGGTTGGCGGTATGGTGGTCGCCGTGCTCGCTTCGCGCCACCAGGTGCCCTGGATTCTGTGGGGATTCGCCGCCTCCTGCCTGGCCCTGGCGCTCACGGGCTTGGTGCTCGGCCGTCTGTTCGGCGTGGCGGTGGCCTGGTGGGTGCTCAGCGGCTTCACCTTCATCCTCGGCAACGCGCCTCTGACCGCGCTGTTGCAGACCACCATTCCAAATCAACTGCAGGGGCGTGCGCTGTCGCTGCTGGCGATGGTTATGGGTTTGGCCGCCCCGGTGGGTCTGGCATTGGCGACACCGTTGGGTGAATGGATCGGCATTCGTTGGCTATTCGTGCTGATGGGTGTGGCGGGCACATTGGTGAGTCTGGCCGGCTTCCTGTCGCCCCCTCTACGGAAACTCGACTTGGAGCAACGCTGGTGATGAGGCAACCGTGGGCACGAAGGTCGCTATCGACGCAGCGCCCACGTCGGCCGCCGGGTTGCCCACCTTATCCCCATGCAGGATGGCGAAGGCATAGACCTGCTTCACGATGCCGCGAATGTGCACCGCAGTGGCCGGGGCGCCCCGCCCCTTCACCTTGCCGCACAGGGCGCGCAAGTCGTCGGCGGTGATTTCGGTGAGCAGATGATTCTGGAAGGCCGGCAGGATGTCTCGATCGACGATGCTCCTGGGCATCGCTCGCGTGCTGTCTGCCATCCGGGCTCCGGCCATCCACTGGGCGGTCATGTCGCCGAAGTTCTTGGCGGCGGTCAGGCGGCGCTTCTCGCGCTGCTTCTCATGCGCCGGGGACTTGCCCTGGGCTACGGCCTTCTTGGCATCCAGCAGCTTTTCGCGGGCCATCGCGAGCGAAATGCCGGACGGCCCATACCGTCCAATGGTCAGCGTCTCGCGCCGGCCGTTGAGACGGTAATCGTAGCGGAAGGTGACCGTACCGGTGGTCGATACCGTTACGTACATGCCATCGCGGTCGGAAGCCTTGTAAATCTTGGACTTAGGCTTGAGATTGCGCAGTGCGGTGTCGGTAAGCATCGAGGTTTTTCCTCCTGTTCATGACGGCTTTTACCGTCAGGGGTCAGGAGACCTGCTGATGCTCGGAAAGCCGCATGAAACAAGCTTTCCTGAGGAGCGATTTA